>DATJDF010000603.1:0-7238 GCA_035497555.1 Arachidicoccus sp.
ATTCAGGGAAATCGGTTAATGAAATCGATGATCCTCTGGGTGCCTTTGTCGACCTGGTTTCGTTCAATGAATATTTAGGCTGGTATGGTGGCATGCCAGACAAATGCCGCACGGCAAACTGGGCAACTATTTATCAGAAACCATTATTTATCAGTGAAACAGGCGCTGGGGCAAAATACGGTTTTCATGCGGACACCGCCACCCGTTTCAGCGAAGAATATCAGGCCTGGTACTACAGAGAACAAATCAATATGCTGCGTAGAATGCCAGACAATTGGGTGGGTATTACACCCTGGGTGCTGGCAGATTTCAGGTCTCCAAAAAGAAATAACCCGATATACCAGCAGGGATGGAATAGAAAAGGGCTTTATGACAATAATGGAAAAAAGAAAATGGCCTTTTATCTATTAAGGGATTTCTATAAGGAGATCAAGGAAAAAGGTATTCAGGCCACAAAAAATAAATAATTTGTATCTGCTGATTTAAATGGAGTTAGGCGGGAAGATACTTTCATTCTCTTCATAATTGGGAGGGTAATTCAATATGAGTCCCGCAGTACGCTTCTGATTGAGTAAGAAAGCAATACTCTGTTAGCTGCAATTGATCCTCTTTGTTTCTACTCACCTGGGCCCTGGGCTTAGTTAGCGCTTCGGGGTTCATAGACATAAATGAAGCCGGAATCCTGCCGTCATCCAACAACTTTTTTCCTTCACCAAGCGTCAGGGAATAAATCCTGAGCCGGAGTTCGTTCACTCAATTGGCTTAAATCTGTTTTAAAAACAAAGGAAAAGGGGTTCAAAACGTTTTGTCGTCTTTGGTTTTTCTGATTTATACCGCACAAAGCTGATGTTGATGAGGAAAATTAAGCGGTCAGATGATATAGCCCAGTCCCGGTTTAGCCCAAATTGTGGCTTGGATTTGTCGCTATTTACATTTGTTATAAAATTAGTTGTATATAATATTCAATTTTGTTCCTTATAGACCTTACATAACTGAAAAATTAGCTATTCTTCTGAAACCATGATAAACACCGGGTTTCAGAAACAATTATTACATTTCAAAAACACTGCCCATGCATTTACAAAATGCCTCTGAATATCATATTCAATACATTTAGCTTTAACTGCGCTTTTATTTAGTTTTATATTTGTCAAATTTAAAAAGGGAACGTAGGTTTGCCCTGTTAACGATGCGCCATATGGGAAAGGAAATAACTTTTTGGAGCTTGTCAAATTTCTATTAGCAGCAGATAGATACCATATAAGTTAACAGGTCAATTAAAACAAGGACAATAAACTAGCGGCCAAAAGCCGATATTTTGGAAATTACCAGAATAAGGAATCTTTATGGCTATTAGATAAAGGAATCATTGATTAAATAATAACACTTTCAAAAACACTTAAAATCTACAACATGAGTAAATTTAATAAAAAAACCAAAAAATACAGAAGTATTACGGATGACAGCAAAAGAATCCCGCAACGCGTAAATGCTGCAACCTGGGAAAAAGTTATTGATCTTATTCCCGAATGTTACGAGGAGTTGTTTAATGCTGTTTACCCGGAACTTGAAGGTATTCCAAACAGCGTACTTGTTGATGGCATTGATGTACTGGAAGACAGCCTTACGACTTTTTCCGTTAAGTTTAAAAATAGCAGTGAAGCAGAAGTTCCGAATAAAGCGGAGAAACCTTATCCCTCATTAGAAGGTAAGGCTTATGGAAACTACCCGTCAGATCTGGATACCTGCAGGGATGGGGGCGAGGCTGGAAAAGATGAAGACGATGAGGATGCATTCGAAGACAGGTACGACGACGGAAGTGCAGGTGCTGTAGCCAAAAAGTCCACTGATAATAATCGCCAGGGCGCTGATGAAAAAATTCATCAGCAGAGCAGCCCTTCAGCATCAAATAGTACGGAACGAGAGGAGGAGCGCAATAGCAACGGCGTGGACAATATCCACTCCAATGGAAAAACGGGCAAAAAAACAAAGCTTTCTGCTAGAATCTTCGCTGGTGTTGCCCATAAACAATATACGAACGAAGAATTCTTATCCATTTTGTTACAGCTCATCGAAATTCAAAGAAAAATTGGCAAGAAAAAATTCATTGGTACCATTCGAAAGGCTTTAATAAAAGATGGGAATTACACCCCCGAATTAATGGATGAGATTATAAACCAGGATTTGTTTTATATGGACACCTTGAGCGAAGCCTTAAATCTCTGATGACTCAAGATTATCTATTTAGATGGTTTTTGGCCGTTGGATTGTTCACAAAACAAAATTTTGAAAATTCGAAAATATAATTAAAGATATACGCTTGCCTTTGCTTTTAGTAAGGAGCCGGGTTCAATTGAAAAAATGGACCTGGTTCCTTTTTTTATTTATTATCGAGCTTCATGAATCCAGTCCATCCAAAAAATAAAAGACCGGCACCCTGAATATTCATACATACGATTCAGTGCACCGGCCATTATAAAAAAAATGCAAAAGAGATGCTACACTTTAGGCTCTTTTGGCTCTTTTTCCATCTGTGATTCCGATAGGGTTTTCATAAATGGCTTTAATATATCAATTGGAATCGGGAAAATAGTTGTAGAATTATTTTCCGTTGCAATTTCTCTTAGGGTTTGAAGATAACGCAGTGTAAGGGCACTGGGTTGTTCACTTAAAATCTTAGCTGCATCACTTAATCTTTGTGATGCCTGGTATTCTCCTTCTGAGGCAATCACTTTTGCACGACGTTCTCTTTCAGCCTCAGCCTGTTTTGCCATAGCCCTTTGCATTTCCTGTGGCAAATCAATCTGCTTGACCTCCACATGGGTTACTTTTACACCCCAGGGTTCGGTTTGTAAATCAATTATTTGCTGTAAACGAATATTGATCTTCTCTCTTTGTGAAAGCAGGTCATCTAATTCTGATTGCCCCAAAACACTTCTCAGGGTCGTTTGCGACAACTGTGAGGTCCCGATAAGATAATTTTCAATTTCGATAATTGCCTTTTGAGGATCTATGACCCGGAAATAGATGACTGCATTCACCTTAATAGAGACGTTATCCTGAGTGATCACATCCTGTGGTGGTACATCCATAACAACAGTACGCAGGCTTACTTTTACCATTTTATCGACTATGGGTATCAAAAAGATAATCCCGGGGCCTTTAATACCGCCGCCAAGTACACGACCCAGACGAAAAATAACACCGCGTTCATATTCACGCAGGATGCGAATGGAGCTGCCGAGTATCAGTAGCAGCGCAATAATAAGAAACACGGTCGATACTGGAAAGTTTTGCATAAAAATTACGATTTATTTGGTTCCGAAAAAAAATGACAGGCGCTTTAGCGCTTGTTTTAAATGTTTAAAAATCAATTAGTCTGCCCCTCTACGAATAAGGTAAGATCCCTCATCTCTTTTATAATGACTTTCTGCCCCGGCTGTATATGTCCGGAAGTTGCAATCGCAGTCCATAGCTCACCCAGTACAAGAACCTGACCCTTTGGTTCAAGCGCATCTACTGCAATGGCAGTTTCACCAATCAGCGCACTTGCTCCAGAAACAGGCTTTAATTTTTGCGCCCGAAGGCCTTTGACGATTATGAATAAAAAGAATAAGATGGCAATTACAGTTACAAAAATAATCGTCCCCCAATTCAAGGGTGCAATATTTTCTTCCGGCCGGCTTTCGAATAATATATGGGATCCCAGTAATATAGCTGCAGTACCGCCAATGGCCAGCAAGCCATGGCTGATAATTTTGATCTCCAGCAGATATAAAACAATACCGATAACAATCAGTATAATGCCTGCATAATTAACAGGTAAAAAGAGCAGACCATAAAATGCCAGAAACAGACAGACAATACCAATGACACCCGGAAAAATCGCACCTGGATTGAACACCTCAAAAAGAAGCCCCATAAATCCAAGAATTAAAATCACATATACAATGGTTGGATCACTAATCCAGCCCATCAATTCTTGGGAAAGCCCCATCTTCAGGTCTTCGACCCGCCCATTTTGGGTGTCCAGTATAATGGTACTTCCGTCCATTAGCCGGACTTTTTGCCCCTGTAATTGACGAAGTAGGTCCTGTTCATTTATTGCGACTATATCAATTACGTGAAGTTGTAAGGCTGAATTAGCATCCAGTGTTTTTGGATGGTTAAGTGCATCCGAAACCCAATTCATATTTCTATTCCCATTTAGGTCTACAATCTTCAGTAGCGCTGCACTTTGGGGATTAAGGCTGGCCGCATCCACCGTATCAAAAGGCAAATTATCAGCCTTATTGGGTCTTGCGACTGTCGTTTTTATCGAAGTCCCCGGTGCCATGGCCACCCGGTGGGCCGCCAGGGCAGCTAATAAACCGGAGGAGCCAACCTCTGCTTCTTCAGGCGCTATATAGATAACCACCGGCACACTGGATGAATGAATTTCATCCACAATATCTTTTGTGACATTTAATAAGCCCCCTGGCGCATTAAAACGGATCAACAAACACGCTGCATGTATTTTTTCGGCCCGTGTAATTCCTTCCTGGATATAGGTTGTTGTGCCTGGGTTGATTCCGTCCTGAACCGTAAGGCCTATCACCACCTGCGCTTTCGTAAAAATAGGCAACAGCAACAGGAGCAGACTAATAAAAGCATACCAATTTCCAAAGGGTCTTCTGGGGGTAATATTTTGTATGATTGGTTGCACAGATGTAATTTACCGAAAAGAAACCTAAGGGCAAAGGAAGTTCACTTTAATTCAGTATTATAACGGAATTAACCGGTTTAGCCTTCAAAATAGCCGCTCAATAGGGGAAAGTGGCTACTAAAAGTGGCCAAACCGGCTTTCAACTGGGTAATAAAGTGAAAACAGCCGGACCTGTCGAAAGTACTGAAGAAAGAAAAGCACCCGGCAATTATGCGGGTGCTTTTCTCATAAGTCAACTGATTTGTATTAATAATAGGAAGGTAATTTAAAAGAAATACATAAATCCTTAGGCTAAGGACTGCATATCAATAACGAACCGGTAACGTACATCGCTTTTCAATAAGCGTTTATAAGCTTTATCAACGTCCTGAATTTTGATCATTTCAATATCAGAAACAATATTATGTTCCGCACAGAAATCCAGCATTTCCTGTGTTTCTTTAATCCCGCCTATACCTGAACCGGCAATTGTTTTGCGGCCCATCAGCAGACTAAATGCATGGATCGAATAGGGTGCAGGTGGCACGCCAACACAGAGCAGGCAGCCGTTTGTTCTTAACAGAGAAAGATACAGGTTCATATCGTGCTCCGCAGATACCGTGTCTAATATAAAATCAAATTGCCCTTTTACAGCAGCTAACGCTTCTTCATTTTTCGTAACGACAAAATGATGGGCGCCTAGTTCCTTTGCTGCAGCTTCTTTGGACGGAGAGGTGCTCAATACAGTGACCTCAGCTCCGAAAGCTACGCCGAATTTAACCCCCATATGACCCAGCCCACCGAGACCCAGTACGGCCAATTTGTGGCCTTTACCCACATTCCAATGTTTTAATGGTGAATAGGTCGTGATTCCAGCACAAAGCAGGGGAGCGGTGGCTGCTAAATCGAGCTTTTCACTGATATGTAGCATAAACTCTTCCCGGGCGACAATGGTATTGGAATATCCGCCATAGGTCGGCAAACCACTTCTGTCCAGGTTATTATAGGTTTGCGTATTGCCCTCAAGGCAATATTGTTCCAACCCGTCCTTGCAATTTTCGCAGACTTGGCAGGAATCCACCATGCAGCCTATACCTGCTAGTTCTCCTACCTTAAAGTTTTTCACATGATCCCCGACCTTTACAATCCGGCCAACGATTTCATGACCCGGTACCATCGGGAAAATGCCTGGAAACCAATCATTATGAACCTGATGGAGATCTGAATGGCAAACCCCGCAAAATAAAATTTCCAATTGAATGTCATGTGCCCCTACTTCCCTTCGCTCAAATGTCCATGGGGTAAGTTCTGCGCCGGCACTTTGTGCAGCATATCCTTTAACTTCTAACATATCTTAAGATTTTAATAGAACAAATGTAAGATAGGGAATTGGAGTGCAACGTCGGGATTCAAATAATTAACTAAAAGAATCAAACATTTTCGGACATTTTAAGGAAATTCAAGGAGCCATCCTGGGCGAAGATTTTTACTGAACAAATATGGCTCCGGACATTTTAAGGGATTTTCCTGTACTATTTTACCGTGTAATCTGTCGTTAAAGTGCTATGAGATCATTGTTTATTGATCCTGGTCTGCAAGAATTAAATTCGTCTGTCATGAAACTCAAAAGGGAAAAATAAACTGAATGGAGCACAGTTCATTTTTCCCTGAGTTTTCACATGGGTAATCGAAGCCCATATTGCAAGCAACGTCAGATTGTCGTTACAAGTTTAGCCATTTATATATTTATATAATCGTTGGGAAATGAATTCAAATTGTCCCCTAAAATCAGGACCACATCGATCAATGAATCCATTTCACAGCCAGCTGTTTCAAAAATTTAAAAAAACAACGCACTAATGCCCGGCCATCTTACCCCATTCAGATATAGGTCATTTTTGTAATGCAATATCTTAAAAACGGTAACCAACAAATGACCCCGTTTTTCCGGGCTTTAAAAATATGGATCTGAGCATAATCTTTCTTTAAAAACGCTTGGTAAAGCATTAAATCCAGATCCCGAGGTGAAGATTGTTGAAAGTCTTGTACTTAGAGACCCATTTCAATCAATCACAAAACAAATATCAGACAGTTTTCCCAATAATTAATGCAAATTTTGATCAAAATTTACCCCAAAATATCGTTAGAATGTACAGCAGAATTTTGTCATAAATGACAAATAATAATACTTATAAGAATTAAAAACAAAGCCTGCCGCTCCTTCAATTTGATAAATTTTGCCACAAATCGCCTTTTGGATGCGCTTTCTGGCGGTATAAAGTAAAGGCCATTCGCTTGGCGAGGTTCAGGAAACCCTATTAAGCATCTTACGTCGGAATTCCTGTGGAGTGCATCCCTCAAATCTTTTAAAGGTTGTGGCAAAATGACTTCCGGTACTGAACTCCATTATATTAGCAATATCTTCGTTAGTCAATATTTCCTCTTTGACGAGTAATGATTTACAGGTTTTAATTTTTTCCTTCAAAATAAACTGACTGGGCACTATCCCAAATAATAATTTAAATCCTTCGGAAAATTTTTTCTGTCCCATCAA
>DATJDF010000604.1:0-12072 GCA_035497555.1 Arachidicoccus sp.
TGCTGCGCGTTTCGGGAGCTTTTTCCCGATCCGCTTTGACTTCCTGGATACCTATAACGGCGGGAATCTATCCATTCAATGCCATCCATCAGTATCCTATATTCAGCAGCATTTTGGAGAGCAAATCACCCAGGATGAAACCTATTATATATTAGACTGCAAAAAAGATGCAGGCGTATATCTGGGCTTCCAGGAAGATATTGAGCCGGTCACTTTCAGAAAAGCGTTACAGGACAGCTTTGATAAAGCAGTTCCTGTGCAAATAGAAAAGTATGTTCAATTCCTGCCCTCTGAAAAGCACGGCCTTTACCTGATACCCAATGGAACTGTTCACAGTGCTGCAGAAAATAATTTAGTCTTAGAAATCAGCGCTACGCCCTATATCTTCACCTTCAAAATGTATGACTGGCTAAGACCGGATCTGAATGGTAAACCCAGGCCCATCAATATTGAACATGCCTTTAATAACCTGAATTTCGACAGAAAAGGCGCGCAGGTCCAGCGGGAACTTGTTTCAGTACCAACGGTATTAGAGCAGCATACCGGCTTTAAAATTATACACCTGCCTACACATAAGGCGCATTTTTATGATGTTCATAGAATAGAGTTCGATAATGAAGCAGATTTAGATACAAGGGGTAAATGTCATCTCATGATGCTGGTGGAAGGTCAAAGCATTTCCGTTCAGTTACCTGATGGCAGCAATACCACCTATCAGTATGCAGAAACCTTTGTCCTCCCGGCAGCTGTCGGCCCATACAAATTAATCAATACGGGGGAACCTGGGCAGCCGGTCAAAGTAATTAAGGCCTTTGTAAAGTAAGGGTTTAATTAACATCAACTCTCGGCTGTTGAGATTGCACAGAAGCGGTATTCGCAGTAGGAGGGCGGAGGCAGAAAGAAAATGGAAGCGAAAGAAGCGGAGCCAAGTATCCTGTTTGACTTTGGGACCTATAGGGTTTTAGAGGCCTTTAAAGATTGACAGATACACTATTGGGTAGCTATTTATAGAATCATTTTTGAACTTTTCTGGATTTATTTAAAATTGAAAAATTATGCATCAGCAACAAATTGCAATAGCGCCAAACAATAAGCCTCAGCAACTACGCTATCTTATCCTCATCTGCGCTGTTGCGGCGCTTGGTGGATTCCTTTTCGGGTTTGACACGGCGGTTATCTCCGGGGTAGTGGGTTTTGTCAAAACCGAATACGCGATGACGTCCGGAATGGAAGGTTGGTTTGTCAGTTCCGCTTTACTCGGGTGTATACTGGGTGTTAGTGTAGCTGGTAAACTAAGTGACAGCTATGGACGTAAGATCGTACTGCTCTTGTCCGCACTGCTATTTACCGTCTCTGCACTGGGTTGTATGTTGGTGCAGGGCGAAGCCCTGCTCATCAGCTTTCGGTTGATAGGCGGTCTGGGCATTGGCGTCGCTTCGATGGTGTCACCGCTGTATATTACAGAGTTCTCACCAGCGGCCTTAAGAGGCCGCATGGTGACCTTATACCAATTGGCCATCACCATTGGGATTCTCTGCGCTTATTTCTCTAATGCCTGGTTACTGGAGCTTTCGACCTCAAATGTATTGAGCAGTGCGGCTGTGGTAGCAGGTGGCGGTATTGAAGGCAGCCATAGTTTTTTTGATTGGATCTTACATGACCATGTCTGGCGGGGTATGCTGGGTATCGGGATCGTACCAGCCCTGCTCTTTTTACTCTGCCTGTTCTGGATTCCGGAATCTCCCCGCTGGCTAATGATGCGTGGGAAAGAAGCGCAGGCCCGCAAATTACTGCTTAAAGTCAATGATGAAGCGGTCGTTTCGCAGGAAGTTGTATCCATAAAAGCTGCTTTAGCAGCAGATAAGATTCCGTTTAAAGTCCTCTTGTCTCCTAAATTCCGGGTAGCGCTTATTATCGGACTTTTACTGCCGTTTCTGTCTCAATTATCAGGCATCAATGCTGTCATATATTACGGCCCAAGAATCCTGGATGAAGCGGGATTCACGCTCGGAAGTGCCTTTGGTGGCCAGGTAACAATCGGTATCGTCAATGTCCTGTTTACAGTTTTAGCCATTTTTACGGTAGATAAATGGGGACGGAAGCCACTGCTTTATTTAGGGGTGTCATCGGCGATTGTTGCCCTCGTTTGTATCGGGATACTGTTTCAGCTTAATATCACTTCAGGTCCCTGGATATTACTGCTCATCCTGCTGTATATTGCCAGCTTCGCAGTCTCTTTCGGCCCTGTATGCTGGATCATCATCGGAGAAATTTTTCCAACGCATATACGTGGCCGGGCCATGGCCCTGGCCACCTTATCGCTATGGGTAGCGAATTTCTTTGTCGGTCAATTAACCCCCATGTTGCTGGATTCTGTAGGAGCGGCGGGCACTTTCTGGATCTTCGCCATTCTTTGCTCTCCCACACTCTGGCTGACCTGGAAACTCATCCCCGAAACAAAGGGACAATCGCTGGAAGCGATTGAAGCAGGTTTCCAGGCCGCTTTTCTCTCAGGGAAAGTAAAAACAGAACAGCAGCCTGTAGAGCAGTCCGAGCAGTAATACTAGTGATTAAGTCAGAAGAGCGACAGGTAACGATGCTTTAAAGCTATTGCGTACAATTGCTTAAGGGAATCAGGTTTATGCTCTAGTTGGCGCCTTTTTGATTTAATTGAAGATATACCGATAATTCTAAATTCAAAAGCAACTGCAAATTCGAGTTGCAGACCCGCCTAAAAGTCCGGTGGGTTATTGTAGCCATACATGAAATCTATGTAGCCTAAGATGTCAGTAATGCATCCTAGGCTACATAGATTTATAATTGTCTTATATGTCCAATGCCGTGAAAAAGAAATAAAACATTATTTATTTTACAGATTATTAGCGCAGCAACCTGGTGCTGGCAATGCACCGGTGTAAATTAGTGTTACTTCACCCAAGCCATATGTCGCTATTGGATATTGTTTGAAAAAGACCAGCTCTCGGGTTACAGCTTGCTCAAAGGTTTATGAGTCCGGACGCTAGTCAAATACACTCCTGCTTAAGTGGCCGGCGGTGCAGGATTGCTACATAATATTTTCTTTCTCAGTTGCTGATTTTCAATAAAATATATGATTTTGTTCATTTTTTTGATCAAATAACACCGGAGCGACAGATTCTAAGGACACTGCATTCACAAAATCTTTTAAAGATTTTAACTCCTTTTTAAGATTAACGAAACCATTATCCTATATTTGTTTTTAATATGAGACTGCACTGACCAGATAAAACAAGACTTACTGTTTATTGGAATGCTTAGAACTAACATAAAAACAAGACTAATGAACGTTGTTTACAAATTGATTAAATCAAGGTTGATGGACCCCGCCAGCTATAGAGGCAATGGTATAAAGACGCACCAGAAACCTAAAGGCAAATTAAGCATGACTTTGTTCTGCATCTTGGTATGTGGGCTGTTTTGTATGGGTAGTGGGACAGTAAGGGCTCAGCATGTTGACAACCCTGGCATAGACGGCACGGGGGTCGACGCATACGGTGCATATGTTCAGTTTAATATTGACATCAGTGATCAGTCGGGTTCTCACGCTGCCGGTAGCCGGCAAAATGTCACAACCGGCAGACTGTATTATAATGGTACACAGATTGCCACCTTTAGCTCTACCAACCACAACTGGAACAACACGGGTGTAAATGTTAGTATCACCAGTGGTTTTGGGACCTATTCTACCAGTGGATCAGATGGAGAATCTCGTATAAGCCTGCGGTGGTATATTACCCAGGATCTAATCGGGAAGTCTTTAAGCTTTTCCAGTCATGAATACGTGACGGGATATTATTATGCCTCCAATGGGGGTGATGACGGTGCTAAGGGTGATCAGGGTAATCAGGATTGGAGTGGCAGTGCGACCGCTTCTTTTAGCATCCCTGATCCGGATTTTAGCTTTTCTGCTTCTAAGAATGTGGGCAACATGAAGATCAGCTATATCTATGGATCCGGCGGTAAAAACGGCGTGATCGGTTCACCGGATCCATATACAGTGATGCACTGGATCAATAGTAATACCGGCGCCGCTGTCACTGATAATACCAATCAGAATGCTACGGGGGCATTAGAGATGCCTATATCCAACAGCAGCCAGACCTACACTTTTAATACCAAGGCCACTGGTAAAGATGGCCATTTGTCATATACTTCAACCAAAGCCATCTCCGTTCCCGCCTATATATGGCCGACTGCCCTAAATGCAAAATATGACGGCCGGGATTCGGCGGAACTGTCCTGGACCGTACCCATTCCGGTCAGTGGATCTGGCTTTGTTACAGGAGATAACTTCGAATTGCAGCGGTCGACGGATGCCACCTTTGCTACAAATACAAAAACGGTTGCCAGTTATGCCTATGATCCGCTCAAGAGCAATTATTCCGTCAGTGATAATCTAAGTGATATTACAGGTGGTTCAACCTTGTATTACCGTTTACGCCGCACAGCCACTCAGGGTGACTGGAATTGGAACAAATCGGTCAAGACTGACCTTGCCGTCAGCATGAACACGACTCAAGTGACCTATAGTGTGGTGGATACAACGGTTAACGGCTCACCGCAAGCGCTGATTACCTGGAAGCCTTTTGTAGGTGTTTGGACTAAAGGAACCACTTTTTCATTGATCAAATTTAATAAAACCACGAGCATGCAGTCAGCCTCTATCAGTCTTACAGAGGCGCAGGCACGTTCCGGCAAATACATAGATCCCAGCATCCCTTATTGTAATGAATTCACTTATTCAATCGTCATTTCGCTGGGTGGAGGCTATAACTCTCCACCCGAAGCAGACATAAATGGCAGTATTGTCGTGGCAAACATCGGTACGATAAGTGATCTCATGGTTTCTAAAGGATATTTTGAGGACCGTACAGAATTAAATTGGAATGCCCAGGGTTTATTTGACAATTACATCATTTTACGCAAAATCTATGGGTCTACCGACAAATATGTTCAGATAGCGAGTATACCGGGTTCGGGGACGACCAGTTTGCAGGCGGACGACTCAAAGGGTATGCCTGGCACCTATTATCAATATATGGTCGTTGGTGCAGTCAATTGTAACAATAAAATGACCTACTCGAAGGATACTTTGTATGCGGTAGGGTTCCGCAGTCCTACAGGTAGCATATATGGCCGTATTGTATACGGCAACGGGCAGGCGGTTGAGAATGCTTCCGTTCGACTGCAGGCAAATGATAATACGAAGCTGGGACAAAGTATCTTTCTGAATGGGAATGCCAGTAGTTATTTAAAAGTGGATTCCCTGCATACTCCGTTCATTGATTCCGCCTTTACCATAGAAGCCTGGATAAAGCCTACCGACGCCAGTCCTAAAAGCCAGGTAATCTTTAGCCGGAAAGGTCAGTATGAACTGGGCTTTAATGTCAACGGTGAAGTCTATTTTTCCTATAACGGTCACACCATCACAGGAAAGTTCACCAATCCCAATGGATCCTATATTCATGTAGCAGGTATCAATGGTCACGATTCATTAGCCATTATGCTAAACGACTCGGTCATTGCACAAATGGCGGTTCCCTATTCCCCTACAACATCGGTAGACAAGGTGGTTTATATAGGGGCCAATTGGCAAGGAAACAACTTTAAAGGCTATATAGATGAAATGCGTGCCTGGAATAGCGCCTTATCGTTTGCGCGGGTTGCCCGCGATTATACCAGGCTACTGGCCGGAAATGAAAATAACCTGGTTGCTTATTGGCGTTTTGATGAAACAATTACTGACCAGTTCTACGATATATCACATAACAGCAATTATTATAACCGTAACGAAGGGGTAATGGATCCTGCAGAGGTGCAGCACACGGTAACCATTCCTACTATCGATCAGCTGTCGTTAAAAGCTTATTCGGATGCCACAGGTAGTTATATGATATCAGGTGTTCCTTTTGCAGGCAACGGAACTACCTACTCAATTGTTCCACTGTTGGGTACCCACCAGTTTGATCCTACGTTGGTAAATCGGTTATTGTCCCCAACCTCTACCGCTTTCACTGTCGATTTTACAGATAAGTCGTCTTTTCCGGTCTCCGGGTATGTTTATTACAGAAACAGTACGGTTCCTGTACAGGGTGCGCAATTTCTGGTGGACAATAATTATGCACAACAGAGTAACGGCGATTTAATTCAAACAGATGCTACGGGCAAGTTCACCATCAGTGTTCCCATCGGTGTACATGAAGTAAGAGCAGTAAAGGCCAATCATATATTTGCAAACAGTGGGAAAATCACAGACAGGTTTGGTGCCGACTTAAATTATCAGGCACCCGTCAGTGAAAGGATCTTATACGACAGTACCACTATCCGGTTTATAGGTAGGGTCGCAGGCGGCGCTGTTCAAGAGGCTTTGCCTCTCGGACATTCCCTTTCGAAAAATAATTTAGGAGAAAAGCTGACGGTAACGCTTGAATTGGTAGGGGTAAAAAATCGGGAAATCAATGCAAGCGGTGTCGACAGTTCGGTAATCGTGAAGCATTTCCTGCCTTCAAACCAAAAAGACACGGCAGCCGCGCACCGTACACGGGTAGAATATAATCAGTATTCAATGGTAATTCATCCCGACTCAATAACCGGGGAGTTTTTTGCAGACGTTATTCCGGAGAATTTCACGGTAAAGTCTGTGACAGCAACCGGTCACGATGATCTGGTTGCCAGTAGTCCCGTAAATATCGATTTCTCTAATGCGTACGCTGTGCTCAAAGACGGCTACAGCTACTCCGATTCCACGAGTAACGGCATAAATAATTACGCAGACACGGTTGCTTATAATGCAATGTATAAATTTATTTTGCGTAATAAACCGGTTATCTCGGTGATACAATCGGACATAACGGGCAAGGCTGTCGACTATTTTGGTGATACGACCTATGCGATAACGACCTTAACCGGGGCATCACAACCTATAAACGTTTACGACCCGGCTTTGAAAAAGTATTTATTCGGTTATCCGGTTTGGACGCAAAATAAGCAGTACACATTGAACTTAAAAGCATATGAGACTTATAACTATTTTACTGAAGCTGCTCCTAAAACACCGGTAAGTCCGGACAATGTACCCACCCAGGATGGATTGGTATCCATTGTTAATAATTTGGAGGATGGTGGGACTGCGCCGGATACCTTAAGTTTAGACAGCACCGGTAGGGCTAGTTATTCATTTTATCCGGGTACACCGGAGCTGTCAGACGGTGTCGGCAGAAAAGGCTTTTCCGTAAGTATTAAGATCGGTAGTCAGACCATTCAGTGGAATGGAGGTAAAATGCTGGAAGGTTATGTCATGGGGGGAAAGAAAACCGGAAACGACTTTGTGACAGGGGGCCCCGATAAGTCGGTGTTTGTTTTGCGCGATCCGCCGGGTGCCAATAGTTTTTCTACCTTAGCTACCGGAACCTCATTCACGACGACTTCTGAATACGAAGGGACAGCGATACAGGATGGCGACATTAATATTACCACGAGGCTGGCGCCGAAGGTCACTACATGGATCGGAGTGGGGACCGGGGTGATCAACCAGGTATCTCCGGTAACCGGTAATACGGGTACGATTTCACATTCGGAATCCTATACCGGGACAAATACAAAAGTAACGACCAGTACATTGCTTACCAGTTTTCAGACCAGCAGTGATCCAATCTATGTAGGTGCAGAAGGCGATGTGTTCATCGGTAATTCTACAAATATAGTCTGTAGCAATACGCTGGATTTAAGGGTTGTACTTAATAAGGATGTCCAGAATACGGACGTGGTATTCTGGGATGGCACCGCCACAAATACGCCTTATTCAATCGTACAGCGTACCGGTATTAATATTGGTCAGACTTTTGGTACGCAATTCGCTTACCCGCAAACATTTATTACCGGCACCTTTATACCCGGGCTGGAAAAGCTCAGAAATAGTTTTCTGCTGCCAAACACTACTAGTGCATCTGAGGCGCAAACACGTGCCGATAACCTAAAGCAGGAAGTGTATGTATCCAAGCTGGCGGCTACAGACCCGAACTTTGGTGCATCCAACAGGGATACAAAGGCATTTGGCCAGGGCGTAGCACTTGAGTCCTGGTCCGACGGATCCAGCTATAAGATTTACTTCCCAAAATTGCCAAATTATAATGGAACAGACACCATATTATACCTGAACCAGTCCATTGAGAACTGGAAAGACAGATTGGCTGATAATGAGAAGGTTAAGATTGATGCACTGAATAACAAAACAGGCTTCCTGCAGAATTATTCATTTACCGGAGGTTCCAGTGTTTCCCAGTCATTTACGTCCGAATATACCAGTTCAAAGGCAAATAGCTTTAAATTTATTATCGGCGGCGGACTCGCGACAGAAGTGGGGGCTGAGGTGAACGATGCCGGCGTAGTCGCAGAGATAACTGAAAACGTCCGAACAGAACAAGGCGGGAACTTCAGTGATGGTAACACGCAGACGAAAGAATTTGACTTTACCATGGATGATTATCTGTATAACTACTTAAGTGTAGATGTTTACAGAGGTAGCGATAGCTCTTATTTATTTATTACCAAAGGCGGTCAGACGGCCTGCCCGTATGAAGGCCCTACGGTCTCACAGTACTATAACCCCGGAACCATTATCAATCAGCCGACTGTTCAGGTGGAAGTGCCTAAAATAACGGTTGAACAGTCTGTCGTGAGCGATGTGCCATCTAATAAACAGGCTTCCTTTACTTTACACATGCACAATGATACCAAAGTAGAGGGCGACGGCTGGTTTGGACTAAAAGTGTTAGACAACAGCAATCCATATGGTGCCGTTATATATATGGATGGAAATGAGTTGGGTACTGGCAGGACGATTTTAGTACCCTCGGGCGAGATCCTGACCAAAACCATTACGTTGAAGCGCGGCCCGGATTCGATGAGTTACAATAATATCAAGGTGGTTTTGTATTCTCTTTGTGAAACAACGAAAATCGGTGATACGGTCGACATCTCAGCACAGTTTATGCCGTCCTGTTCTACAATTGATATTAAAGCGCCTACAGACAAATGGGTCTTGAATACATCTTCTCCTGTAGATGCAAATAGTAGTTACTATTTGCCCATTACCCTCGATAATTTTGATGTAAATCATAGTCAGTTTGATCACATTGAGCTGCAATATAAGCCGGCCTCAGATGCCATCTGGATAACGGCTATGAAGTTCTATAGTGACTCTGCAAAATACAAGGCAGCACAGGGCGGGAAGCAGCTGATTACGGATAATGGTAGCATTAACTATAATTTAATAATGAATGACGGTTCATTCAGCGATCAGAACTACAATATACGCGCAGTAAGCTTTTGTATGGATAATGGCCAGGTGATCTCTACCTCTCAGTCAGCCGTGATAAATGGTATCAAGGACACCTACACACCGCGGTTGTTCGGTAGCCCGCAGCCTGCCAACGGCGTGCTGGGTGTCGGCGATGATATCCGCTTAAACTTTAATGAAGCGATAGCCGCCGGATTATTGTCTCATAATGATTTCAAAGTAACAGGTGTCCGCAATGGTGCGCAGGGGGATCACAGCGTGTCTGTCAACCTGGACGGACAAAGCGACTATTTGGCGTCAGAGTTTGATAAAAACCTGACCGGCAAAGACATTACGGTAGAACTGTGGCTGCTGGCCGCCGATCACCGTAGTGGGACGATTTTCAGTCAGGGTGACCTCAATAATTCTATGGAGTTGTCGTTGACGGCTGATAATCATTTACAGGTAAAGCTGGGGACTAAAACAATTGTGAGTGACGGGCCTGTCAATTATCAGAACGGCCAGTGGGCACATGTTGCTATGGAGTATAATGCTGCTCAAAACACCGTGTCTGCATTCTACAATTATGTGGAAGTCATTCATGAGGTTCCGGTACCTCCTTATACAGGCATCGGTCATTTTGAATTTGGCCGTAGCGTCAGCCAGCAGGGTAATTATTTAGCCGGACAGGTGCATGGAGCCCGGATCTGGTCAAAAATCGTTACACCAATTAATTTACAGGTAAGAAGCCTTACACTTCTTTCAGGTTCAGAAGACGGCCTGCTGGCTTATTATCCAATGAATGAAGGGAAGGGAGGGGTCGCTTTTGAAAAGGCACACGGTTCCAATGCCCGACTGATTGGCCATTGGAGTACACCGGCGGGTAAGTCGATTGCCCTTAACGGCCACGGCTATGTAAAAATGAATACGGCTGCAGCTCCGGTTACCGCAGCCATGGATTATACCATTGGCTTATGGTTCAAGGCGCCCGCGGGTCATACAGATGCTACCCTGGTTTCCAATGGCAAAGGCGACGGTACCGATTACGGTTCGTCCGCGAATTTCTTTAATCTCGGCTTTGAAAACGGTATATTAACCTTTGAAAATAATGGTTTCAAAGTTCGGGCTGCTGGCAATTACCTGGATAATGCATGGCACCATGTAGCCATTACGGTCAACCGCAATTCCGGGATGGCGCAAATATATATGGACGGGATCTTAAATGCCTATGCGGATGCCAAAAACCTGGGTGGGATTGCTGCTGCCTATACATATGTGGGTGCCAGGGCGTGGTTGGATACAGTCAATAATGTAACCCTCTATGATCGTTATTTTACTGGGTATGTGGACGAGTTACGTATTTGGAATACGTACTTAAACCAGACATTGATTGATAAAAATGACAATGTCCGTTTGGCGGGTAATGAACTCGGGCTGCTGGTGTATTATCCTTTTGAGACCTATTTTGAGTTTCAGAATAACAAAGAAATGGGCTTTACACTGGGTGATATGACCATTCAAACTGATCCGGGTCTCACTGTTCCGGATGCGGTGGCTGTAAATGCGACACAGGCTGACGAAAAAGCGCCCATCATTGACAGGGGCCCGGTAGACAATCTCCAGTTTGATTACGTGGTGAATAATGACGCCCTGATCATTAATATGCTGGAACCCAAACAGACGATCGATAAATCGATCATAACCTTGCAGGTGAAAAATGTTCGGGATATGAATGGGAACCCGACCCGTTCGCCCATCACCTGGACGGCATATATTAATCAAAATCAGTTAAAATGGAGTGACGATGCGCTTGATCTGTCTAAGGATGTTTATGCGAAGATGCAGTTTCAGTCCTATGTCGTTAACAGCGGGGGATCGGTTCAGAAATTCAGGCTGGACAACCTGCCGCCGTGGCTGCAGGCATCTCCTGTGGCAGGTACTATCGCTCCACTCGGTAAGCAGCTGATTACCTTTACCGTCAATTCGGGGATCAATGTAGGAACCTATGATGAGTTGGTTTATATGCACAACGATAATGATGAAATAGCTTCTTTACCGATTACACTTAAAGTAAAAGGTAAGGAGCCGGATTGGAAAGTAAATCCCGCTGATTTTAAATACAGTATGACTGTCTTTGGTAAGATCCGGATAAACAACATCTTATCTAGTGACAGCAGCGATAAACTAGCGGCATTTGTAAACGGCAAATGCGTAGGGGTCGCGAACAACAGTTACAACACGGATAATGATTTTTGGTATACATTCTTAACGGTTTATAGTAACCTTATCAGTGGTGAAAAAATTGAATTCCGTATCTGGGACGCCTCCACCGGAAAAATATATGCCGCCGTTCCACCGTCTCCGATAACATTTAGTAATGATGCTGTCATCGGCACTACGCGCGACCCGGTCATCTTTGATGCGAAAGAGATACTGCTGCAGAATATCGGACTGGTGCAGGGCTGGAATTGGATTTCTTTTGGCCTGAGCAGTACAAACCTGAGTAGTGTCAATGCTACGCTGGCAAACGGTAGCTGGCATTCCGGCGACATTGTGAAAGATAATACTGTATTTGACCAGTATTCATCAACCGGGGGTTGGGTAGGGTCTCTTGCCGGCTTCAACAATACTTCGCTGTTTATGCTAAACAGCGAAGCGGCACAAACACTCAGCGTGAGCGGTACAGCCATGGATATTACTAAAGTACCTATTGAGGTGAAAGGTGGCAGATGGAATTATATAAGCTACCTGCCCGG
>DATJDF010000605.1:0-13793 GCA_035497555.1 Arachidicoccus sp.
TTTTGAAGGGGCTGAGGTACCGGTTTAATGCAGGATATATTTACTACCCTGAGCGCTACGCCACCTATGTTGGCCGGGCCGCTAATGATATGTTGGGAACCGCCAGTGTGACCAATGCCCATACGGCCAATTATACCTTAGAGAACCTGCTTTATTATAATATTGACTGGAATAAAAACCATATCGACTTTACAGGTTTATATAGTGCACAACAGAGAAAATATATGACGACTGTTGCCGGAGCAAAAGGCTTTGTCAATGACATCCTTTCCTATAATAACCTGGGGGCAGGTGCTACCCAGACCAGCAGTTCTTATGCGGACCGTTATGGTTTAAACTCGCAGATGGTCCGGTTTAATTATAATTATGACAGCCGCTACCTATTCACTTTAACAGCGCGTCGTGACGGGGCTTCTGTATTCGGAGCCAGTACCACCAAGTACGGTACCTTCCCATCCGCGGCCTTCGGCTGGAATATATCCAATGAATCATTCATGAAATCCGTGGACTTTGTGAACAATCTCAAACTCCGCGTTTCCTATGGGAAAACCGGTAATGAGGCAGTAGATGTTTACAAAACCATCACAACTGATAATTCTATCCGTCAGCCCTTTAACGGTATCAGCACCATCGGTGTTGTAGCGGGTAATCTCGGCAATGATGAATTACACTGGGAATCCACCAAGACCTTTAACCTGGGGCTGGACTTCAGTCTGCTGGATCACCGAATTGATGGAACAATAGATTATTATAAAAACGACACCTACGGCTTACTGCTCAAAAGAAGCCTGCCGATCATTACAGGATACAGTTCCGTACTGGATAATATCGGTAAAACCCAGAATAACGGGTTAGAGCTCAGCCTGAACACCCGCAATATTGTCGGTAAAGAATTTAGCTGGGAAACCTCCATTGTTTTTTCCACCAACAAGAACAAGATTGTGGATTTATATGGAGACGGGAAGGATGATATCGGTAATGGATGGTTTCTCGGTAGTCCCATCAGCGTTATTTATGATTACAAACTGGAAGGGGTTTGGCAGACAGGAGAAGATCCATCTAACCAGGATCCGGGTGCTAAACCCGGTGATCTGAAGTTTGCAGATCTCAACGGTGATCACCAGATCACGGCTGATGATAAAGTGATACAGGGACAGCAGACACCCAAGTGGACCGGCGGTATTACCAATACCTTTCATTATGGAGATTTTAGCCTGCGATTTTTTATTCAGACGGTGCAGGGTGTCATGAAGTATAATAACGACCTCAATTATGGCGATGAAACCGGCCGTCGCAATACCCCTGTCGAAGTGGGTTACTGGACACCTGAAAATCCGAGTAATTCAAGACCTTCCTTATCTTATAACAATACCCGTGGGTATGGCTATCCAAGTAATGCAAGCTATACACGGTTGAAAGACGTAACATTAAGTTATGTATTCCCTACGGCAACCTTAGAAAAGCTGCATTTGGGAGGTCTGACAATCTATGCCAGTGGTCGCAACCTGATCACCGATACGGACTGGATCGGATGGGATCCGGAATCTAATTATGCACGCAGAGGATCAGGCGACTGGGTGAATAATTATCCCGTCACAAGATCCTACGTTCTGGGGATGAATATTACGCTTAAATAACTACAATCAACGATCCAAAATTGAATACAATGAAAAAGATATTAATCGCATTAAGCCTGATTGCCGCTACCATTGGCACATCGTCCTGCAATAAAACCTTCCTCGACGAAACCCCGTATTCTTCCTATACGCCGGTAACACTCAAAGACTCCCTTGGTTTTCAGGCGGCCCTAATCGGTCTGTATAACCAGGTCGCTAATTTTTATTCCTGGTCTTCTCATCAGGGTTGGCCAGCCATGTGGCAGGTAGGAACCGATGTGGCCAATTCCACGGCCAGCCAGGAAAGTGTTGAAATTCCTTATTATGATTATGGTAAACTCACGCCTTCGGATGTTGGCTCTCAGCATATCTGGACCCTGAATTATCAATTGGTCAATTTAACCAATATCATTATCGATAATGCGGAGGCTCCTGATCTGAAAGGTGTCTCCGAAAATAATAAAAAAGCAATTGAAGGAGAAGCTAAATTCTTCCGGGCATTCGCTTATAATTATTTGGCCACACTTTATGGAGATGTGCCATTAGTAGAACATGCACTCACAGGTCCTAAAACCGATTTTACTAGAACACCACTGGCTGAGGTCAACGCGTTTATCGCGGCAGATCTGGAATACGCGAAAGCAAATCTGCCGGACATCGAATCAGTTCCCTCGAATTCGGGAGGAAAGATGTACGGGCGTGCTAATAAATATATGGCGATGCAACTACTGGCCACTGTATATCTGCGGATGGGCAAGCCTGATTTGGCAGTGCAGAATACGGAGGCCATCATTAATAGCGGCAAATTCAGTCTTGTAAAGGACCGGTATGGCATTAAAAAGGATCTGCCAGGTGATGCCTATTCCGATATGTTTGTCTATGGAAACCAGCGGCGGGTACAGGGAAATACAGAAGCCATCTGGGTGCTTGAGTTAGAGAACCCCAGCACAGTCGTAGGGGGCATTACCGATAACCCACAGCAACGCAGGGTTTGGGGTGCCGCCTATTATAATATTAAAGGTATGGTAATCTGTGATTCGCTCGGTGGACGCGGTATCGCCAGGTTGCGGTTGAGTAACTGGGTGCTTTATGGTCTCTACCAGGATGGGGATCAGCGCAATTCCCAATATAATATAAGAAGGCGTTACTATTATAATGACCCGACCAGCCCGAATTTTGGCAAACAGGTGCCGTTTACCGGTGCAGATACCCTTTATAAGATTTGCCCCAGTACGACTAAGTGGAATCAATTTGATCCCAATGATGTTTTTGGGTATGCGATGATTAAAGATTTTATTCTGATGCGGCTAGGCGAAACTTATTTGTTACAGGCGGAGGCGCAACTGGCTGAAGGGAAAAAAGAAGATGCTGCTGCCAGCATTAATGTTTTAAGAGCACGCGCATTTGCAGATTATCCAGCAAAAGGAAAAGTAAGTTCGTCAGATATAACCCTGGATTTTATACTGGATGAAAGGGCAAGAGAATTAGTGGGTGAAGAAAACCGTCGAATGACACTTATGAGGACCAAGACACTGGTTGAAAGAGTTACCCGTTTGAATGCAAATGATGCGCAGCATCCGGTAACAGGTATTAGTCAGAATAATCTGTTACTGCCTATTCCACTCAGTGAAATACAACTGAACAAGGACGGTAATCTTTCTCAGAACACAGGTTATAATTAGGTCTAACTATTAAATCCGTCCTGTTATATAAGGGTAAAGAAAATAGGTAAAACAAAATTATAATAAATAAGTGCACTTTAGCTATTAACTGGAGTGCACTTATACTTTAGAGGGGTGGCCGCTGCCCTTGGGATTATATAGGTGAAAATAATAAAATTGTAATACTTTTATTATACTGCCCTTTCACCAGCCGTTTGTTTTCTTTAATTCACCTTGCTGGTTTTGAAATATTTAGTATATTTACTTCGAATTGTAAAATTAACATTTATTCCGCTGTGAGGCAGTTACAGTATTCAGTAGTATCAAGAAGTGCCCAAAAAAGACGAGTGAGAAACTAGGTTTGGAATAAATTACAGCGCGACTTTTACTATCTGTCGTCCCTAAAGGGCCTGTTATCCGCTGGGAGATTAGGGAAGCGAACGGTATGAAATTTAAGTGTAGTGGATGGAATTGATTATAACAATAAACAAAACAAGAATTTAAGATGCTCAGACAAAAGGCTGGCGGCACCCATGAAAGGGCAGGCCAGGTAGTGTTCACTCAGACGCTGATAAAATTGGTACTCCTAAGCCTGTTCCTACCGGTAATGAGTGAGTTATATGCCCAGAGTCAAGCATCTTTACCGGTATTGGTGCCGGTTGCCACGGGCTGGGCAAACAACTCCGTTAATACGGTCATTTTCAGAAAGAATTCCCTGGTTACTTTTAGATCTGAGCAGTATATCGCTTTTTATAATGCACAGCAGCAAGTTGTTATTGGGAAGCGGAAAATTAGTAGCAAAAAATGGATACTTCACACTTCAAAGTATAAAGGGAACGCCAACGATGCCCACCGCTCAATTAGTATCATGGTGGACGGCGAAGGCTATCTGCATATGGCATGGAATCACCATGATAATCCCCTGCACTACGCAAAGAGTGTAAGTGCCGGTTCTTTGGAATTTGGTCCTGAAACGGCGATGACCGGATCCCTGGAAAAAAGAGTGACCTACCCTGAATTTTACCGCTTACCGAATGGGGATTTGCTTTTCTTTTATCGCAGCGGTATGTCAGGTGAGGGCAATCTGGTTATTAATCGGTATAGTCTTAAAACACACAGCTGGACACAACTGCATCATAATCTGATAGATGGGGAAGGCCAGCGCAGTGCTTACTGGCAAGCTGCCGTGGATAAGAAAGGAACAATACATCTATCCTGGGTATGGCGGGAAAGCCCTGATGTGGCCAGCAACCATGACCTGGCCTATGCAGAATCCGAGGATGATGGCCTGACCTGGAAAAAATCGGATGGCAGTATTTACCAATTGCCTATCACTGCAGCAAGTGCAGAATATGCGCAGCGGATACTGAAAAATAGCGAACTCATCAATCAGACCTCTATGACCACAGACGCCGCAGGTCATTCCTATATTGCTACCTACTGGCGGGATAGTGGCAGTAGTATTCCACAGTATCACATTGTTTTCCAAAATGCAGGGAAATGGCAGTCCAGATCGCTTGGGTTTTTAAACCGCCGCTTCAGTCTAAGTGGCACCGGGACAAAGCAGATCCCGATTTCCCGGCCACAGGTATTTGCCTGGCAGGAGCAGAAATCTGGAAGCCCTGTGACGCATATCGGACTTTTATTCAGAAGTGCGGAAATGGGCAATAAGGTGGCCGTTGCGTATATGAATAATGTAAATGATACGACTTCTCTCTGGAAAATAAAAGCGCTGTCTGATCAGGATGAAGCAGCCTGGGAGCCTAGTTTTGACACCGAATTATGGAAAAGCCGAGGCCGGATGGATGTATTTATTCAGCGGACGCCACAAGCAGATCATGAAGGAAAAACGGTTACACCACCGCAGATGGTAAGTGTATTATCTTTTTATCCCGAAAAACTGCTGAAATAAGGTTTACATACAGATTATAATATAGTTGCCCTTAAAAACTACAATAATTAAATGATGAACCAGCAACAAAAGACCAGATGGGTAAATTGCAGAACTGCGATTGCCTTTGTTTTTCTCTGCCTGGCTTTGTGCGTTACCGGAACGGTATATGCACAGTCAACTTCTAAATCAACAGCGCAATTTGATGTGGGTGCGGTATGGAATGATGTGGATGGTAATGTTATAAATGCACATGGTGGTAATATAATTTATGAAAAGGGAACTTATTATTGGTTTGGAGAGAAAAGAGGACGACGCCATTCGGAAGGGGTGAACGTCTATGAATCCAGGGATCTGTATCACTGGAAATTGAAAGCATTGGCACTTGCGCAATCTACAGATACCACCAGTGAAATTGCGGAAGGCTGTATTATGGAAAGGCCTAAAGTAGTTTATAATAAGAAGACAGGGAAGTATGTGATGTGGTTTCATCTGGAGCTTAGGGGTAAAGGCTATGCTTCTGCCCGGGCCGCTGTAGCCATCAGTGATCATATTACCGGCCCTTATAGGTATCTGCATAGTTTTCGGCCAAACGGTAATATGTCCAGAGACATGACCTTGTTTGTGGACCGTGATGGGAAGGCCTATGAAATTTACTCTTCCAGAGAAAATTATGATTTGCGGATTGCAGAACTGACACCGGATTTTCTGAATGTAACCAAAAAGGATTCAATGCTATTTTCTAATCACAGGGAGGCGCCCGCTATTTTCTGGTACAAGGGAAAGTATTATCTTATCACCAGCGGCTGCACTGGCTGGGCACCGAACGCTGCCAGTCTCAGGGTCGCTGATCATATTTACGGTCCCTGGAAATTATTGAGTAACCCAATGCTGGGTTCTGGCAGTGAAAAGACTTTTGGTGGGCAACCTACTTTCATTTTGCCTTTGGGGAAAAATAAATTTATCTATGTAGGAGATAAATGGAATCCAAAAGATCTGACCGATAGCCGGTATCATTTTTTACCCATTGAGCTAGACGCGGATGGTGACGGTATTAAAATTTCATGGAGGGACAGCTGGAGGCTGTCTGATTTAAAATAATAACCAACATAAAAAAAGGCTCATTAGTAAAAATCATTTTCAAACAAAACCAGAATTTTAAAATTTAATATGAAAAGACAATTTCTGACCGCCATCGGGCTGTTATTAACAGCCTGGGTCATGGGGCAAGGGGCGACCATCACACTGGAACGAGCGGAAAATAAAACAGTGATCAATAAAAACATCTACGGCATGTTCTCAGAGCATTTGGGGCGTGGTATCTATGGGGGCATTTGGGTGCCGACAGATGCAAAAGTGCAGAAACAGGGTCGTATCCGCATGGATGTTGTAAATGCACTGCGCGCTATTGAGATCCCTAATTTGCGCTGGCCGGGTGGGTGCTTCGCCGACGAGTATCACTGGATGGATGGTATCGGGGATCCGGCAAAACGGCCCAAAATGGTCAATACCAATTGGGGCAATGTATCAGAGGACAACAGTTTTGGTACCAATGAATTTATGGAGCTCTGTAAATTACTGAATACGCAGCCTTATGTCTCCGGGAATTTAGGCAGTGGTTCCGTAAAGGAAATGTCTAACTGGATAGAGTACATGAATTTTGACGGACTGAGTCCCATGACACAGCTACGCAAAAAAAATGGAGCAGAAAAGCCTTTTGGCGTTCAGTTCTTTGGTGTAGGCAATGAAAGCTGGGGTTGTGGCGGCTCCATGACGCCGGAGTATTACGTCAATGAATTTAAGCGTTACGCTACATTTACTAAAAATTATAAAGGTGCACATCTGAAGCGTATTGCCAGTGGCGCGAATTCTGACGACTACCACTGGACAGAAGTCTGTATGAAAGAAATCCCGCTGAATATGATGTGGGGACTGAGCATGCATTATTATACAATCCCGACCGGTAATTGGGGAAAGAAAGGTTCGGCCACTGATTTTAACAACGGGGAGTACTTCCAAACCATGAAAAACTGTTTAAAAATGGAAGAGCTCGTCACCAAACACTCGGCCATTATGGATAAATACGATCCTGAGAAAAAAGTCGCACTGGTGGTAGACGAATGGGGTGTGTGGACAGATCCTGAACCAGGTACGAATCCTGCATTTCTCTATCAGCAAAACAGCCTGCGTGACGCACTGATTGCAGCCACAACGCTCAATATCTTTAATAATCATGCCGACCGGGTCCGGATGGCTAATCTGGCCCAGACAGTCAATGTCCTGCAATCTTTGATTTTAACCAAAGGAGATGAGATGGTATTGACCCCTACTTATTATGTTTTTAAGCAATTCAAAGTGCATCAGGATGCTACCCTTGTTCCGCTCAAAATAGAGAGCCCTGAATTTAGCGTAGACGGAGAAAGTATCCCTGCCATCAATGCTTCCGCTTCCCTGAATGCAAATGGCGGTCTGGATATCTCCTTGGTGAACCTGGACAGCCGAAATGATATAGAAGTGACTTTTACACTCCCTGAAGCAACAGGGGGCAAGTATAATAATGCCAGTGGAGAGATACTAACCAGTAATGCACTGACAGATGTTAATACATTTGACAACAAACTAAATGTAAAAACAGATAGCTTTACCGGCTTCAAGCTGGCCTCAAGCGGCAAGGAACTGACCGTTAGACTGCCAAAACACAGCCTGGTCAGTTTGCATTTAAAATAAATGGAATCAGTTTGAAGTTTTTGGCTTAAAGCTAATTTCAAGAACCCGCTGGTGAATAGTATTATATTCGCTGGCGGGTTCTTTACGTATGCATCCACCTCATAAAGATTCCTTCAATCTTGCCTAAAAGCCTAAGCAAATTCCTGATTTGTCCCCCTTTTCAACCGTTTTGCCCCCTTTGTCCCCTGCCTGCGTGGTTATATTTGTGTTTTGGTCGTTGAAGAAATCAAATTTTTAAAAGAGTTTAGGATTCAAAATCATCCATTATTTATTAACCAGGGAATCGATTAGAACATTACATCTATGGGAAAATCAAACATTATTAAACGTTGCGGACTGTTATCTGTGCTGGCCATATTGAGTCTGCTTATTTTACCTGGCTGCGGCCAAAAAGGTGCCGGTCAACGACACTCCTTTACATTAGGCGACTCGGCCTTTTTGCTGGATGGAAGTCCTTTCCAGATTATTTCCGGGGAAATTCACTACCCCAGGGTACCCAGAGCGGCCTGGCGAGACCGGATGAAAATGGCCAAAGCCATGGGTCTGAATACGATCAGCACTTACGTGTTCTGGAATCTACATGAACCTGAAAAAGGTGTTTTTGATTTTTCGGGCAATAACGATATTGCCGCCTTCGTCAAGATGGCACAACAGGAAGGCCTGTGGGTGATACTCAGACCCAGTCCTTATGTATGTGCGGAATGGGAATTTGGGGGCTACCCTTATTGGCTACAGAACGAAAAGGGATTGGTGGTCAGAAGTAAAGAAGCGAAGTATCTAAAAGAATATGAAGCGTATATAAAGGCGGTTGGCAAACAGCTTGCGCCTTTGCAGGTGGGCCATGGCGGTAATATTCTCATGGTGCAGGTAGAAAATGAATATGGGTCTTACGGGCAGGATAAGCAGTATTTAGCCTTAAATGAAAAGATGTTCCGGGAGGCAGGCTTTGATGGATTACTCTATACCTGTGATCCAGCCGGGGATGTTGCCAAAGGATATCTGCCTGGCTTATTGCCGGCAGTAAATGGTTTAGTTACACCCGCTGCGGTGAAAAATCTGGTCCGTAAATACCATAATGGTAAAGGGCCGTTTCTGATTGCGGAGTGGTATCCGGCCTGGTTTGACTGGTGGGGTACAAAACATCATATAGTGGCCCCGGATACATATGCCGCTACCCTGGATACTGTACTTGGTGCCGGACTGTCTATTAATATGTATATGTTCCATGGCGGGACAACCAGAGGATTTATGAATGGTGCAAACGATAAAGATAGCACCCCTTATGAACCACAGGTAAGCAGCTATGATTATGACGCGCCGCTCGATGAAGCGGGGAATGTGACAGAGAAGTTCAGGATATTTCGGTCCGTTATTGAAAAACATCTCCCTAAGGGTGAAGTCCTGCCGCCCATACCGGCCGCTAAACCTTCTATGGAAATACCCGCTATTAATTTGACAAAAAGGACTTATCTGCTGGACGCTTTACCGACTCCGGTGGTCTCCGATACCCCTTTGACCTTTGAGGCTTTGCATCAGGCCTATGGATTTGTGCTGTACCGAACGATCCTGAAGGGGCAGAAAAATGGGGATTTACAGCTCCGTGATCTGAGAGATTATGCGGTTGTGATGGTCAATGGACAGCCGCAGGGCGTACTCGACAGACGTCTGGAGAAGCAGGATATGCGTATTAAATTAACGGGCGGGACAGATACACTCGATATCCTGGTGGAAAACCTGGGCCGGGTCAATTTTGGGCCTAATTTACTAAAGAATCTAAAAGGGATTACCCGTTCGGTCCTGCTGAATGGTACGGAATTAAAAGGCTGGCAGATGTACAAATTCCCATTCAGTAAGATTGAGGATTTTAATTGGTCGGATAAAGGCCGTCATCAGGCTGGTCCTGTGATGTTGCAGGGTAATTTTAATTTAGAAAAGCTGGCAGATACTTATTTAGATATGCAGCATTGGGGAAAAGGCGTTATTTGGGTCAACGGGCATAATTTGGGCCGCTACTGGTATATTGGCCCGCAGCAGACCATCTACCTGCCGGCTGAATGGCTTAAAAAAGGTAGTAATCAGATTACCATATTAGAGTTACTGCACGCCGGGAAAGACACCTTAAAGGCCGTCAGCCGTCCTGTGCTGGATTTGCTTCAAAAATAGTTTTTGTTTAAAGTTGCAAAGTTGGATGTAGTAGGATAGGAAAAAGGGTGACGCGAGGGCGTTACCCTTTTCAGATTAGTAGGGACAATACACTGCTATACTTTTTCTACTACAACAGCTGTTCCGTAAGCCAGCACTTCGGTAATGCCCCGCATTACTTCGTTTGCATCGTAACGCATGTTAATCACTGCATTAGCGCCAAGAGCCTGTGCGTGTTCAACCATAAGATCAAAAGCCTCGGACCTTGTCTTTTCGCATAGCTCAGTGTATATACTATTCTTGCCACCAAAAATACTAATCAATCCCCCCGCTATGTTACCAAAGATGCTGCGAGAACGAACGGTAATACCACGAACGACACCCATATGCTGGGCAATTTTATAGCCTTCCAGACCCGTGCTGGTTGTGATAAGTGCTTTATCCATAACAGTTTTTTGATTTTTTTGTTTTGAATTACATGACACAGTGAATTTAGCTAAATTAATCATGCAGGCTGATTTTATTTGTTAGCATGAATAAAAACCAATCGCCTAAGAGGTGTATTATATAACTCCTAAAATGGATGATGGATTACAATCTTGCTACTCAATTAACTGCATTTTCCACATGAACAAATAGCGTGAGATTTATTAAGATGAACCCGCTGGATAATACTGTTTAAGATTATTATGAAATTTTAAAAAAGGCATTTTGCCCGTCATCAACCATAGATGGTTATTTGGTTTTTTCAAAACAACAGGCCGCGTCAGCCTATCCATTCATTATCAGTGCTTCTCCTTATTATTGCCCATTTCGCTACCTGCAAAATACCGTTTTCTCCCTCATAATAGCAGAGTTTGCCACCCAAAGGATAGAAAAATTAGGTGGAATTTGGAGGGCTGGAACACATAATGGTGTCATGGCTATGACTTTCCACTAATGCTTGATGGAAGTGTTGCCCGCCTTTTTGAACAATTTTTAATTACTAAATTTAAACTGATGAAAAAGAATTTACTGAATGATTCTTCCCCTAACGGAAATCTGCGAAGAATTTCAGGTATTCTGTCTGTCCTTGCCGTACTTTTTTTGACGCCACCGGCGGGCTTTGCTAATGGTCTTGAAGTAAATAGTCCTACAATTCATTCGGAAAAAGCCGACCTTCAGATTTCTGGTATTGTTACCGATGAAAAAGGCGCGCCACTGCCGGCTGTTTCGGTTGTCATAAAAGGAGGCACCGAAGGAACGACCACGGATGAAAACGGGAAGTATGCCCTAACGGTCAAGGACCCGGACGCAGTGCTGCTTGTAAGCTCAGTGGGCTATACCTCCCAGGAGATTGCTGTTAATGGCAGGGCGAGTATTAATATTCAATTGGTGGGTAGTCCTAATTCCCTGAATGAAGTGGTTGTTGTGGGCTATGGTACCCAGCGTAAAGCTACACTTACAGGTTCCATTTCCCAGGTGAAGGGGGCTGAACTTGTAAAAAGTCCACAACCGAATCTTTCCAATTCTCTGGCGGGCCGGTTTCCCGGCGTTATTGTCAATAATCGAAGTGGTGAACCGGGCTATGATGGATCCAGTATTACCATCCGTGGCCTGGCCACCATGGGCAGTAATAATGTACTTGTCGTGGTAGACGGTATCCCAGGTCAGATTGGCGGCTTGGAAAGACTTGACCCGAATGATATTGAAAGTGTTTCTATACTCAAAGATGCATCAGCAGCCATATATGGCAACCGGGCTGCAAATGGTGTTATTTTGGTAACGACAAAGCGGGGGAAAACAGGTAAGCCCACGATTAATTACAGTTTTAACCAGGGCTTCAGCTCTCCAACACGCCTGCCGAAGATGGCGGACGCCGCGACTTATGCGCAGTTGATGAATGAAATCAATTACCATACAAACCCAAGCGGTGGTATGAATCAGGCATATACAGCTGAACAGATTCAGAAATTCAGCGACGGTTCAGATCCGCTGAATTATCCGAATACTGATTGGGAAGAGCAGACATTAAAGTCCGTAACGCTTCAAAATCAACACAGCCTTTCTGTATCAGGTGGTAGTGAGTTTGTCAAGTATTACGTTTCACTTGGGACAATTTATCAGGACGGTATATATAAAGATGGAGCAACAAAATATCATCAATATAATTTTAGGTCAAACATTGACGCAAATATCACCAAGCGACTGAAAGTGAGTCTGATGTTGTCCGGTCGTGAAGAGAATAGGGAGTTTCCCGAAGTTGGGGCTGGTGACATATTTCGTTCCATTTACAGGGCCAAACCGATTGTAGCAGCCTATTATCCTAACGGTCTGCCGACAACGGGCATTGAAAACAATAACCCGGCCATGCAGGTGACAGATATTAGTGGAATTAATAAAAATCCAACGCAGGTCTTTAACGGAATACTCAAGGGAAGTTATATGATCCCAGGTGTCGAAGGACTTACATTAGACGGCTTCTTTTCGGTAGACCGGTCTATGGCATTCGACAAGAACTTCAGCAAACCTTACAATTTGTATAGTTACGATCCGACCAGTGAAACCTATAACAACGTAATAGTTGGAGGTAATAATAATAAACCGACCCTCTTTGAATCTCAGAACAATCAGTCACTGATCACTTCGAATATCCGGTTGGATTACGAAAGAACCTTTGGGTTACATAATGTAAGTGCTTTTGTAGGCTATGAACAGAGTAAAAACCACCTGGAATATTTTGATGCCACCCGCTACAATTACCTGTCCTCCGGTTTACCGGAACTATCACAGGGCGGAACTGCTCCGACGGACTATCTGAACTCCGGATATAGTTCTAATTATAACCGTAGGAGCGTGATCAGCCGTGTGGCCTATAATTACGCGGAAAAGTATTTATTTGAAGGCCAATTCCGCGCAGATGGTAGTTCGATATTCCCCAGTTCAAAACAATGGGGCTATTTTCCCTCCGCTTCTGCAGGCTGGAGGATCTCCAAAGAAGATTGGTTCAAAAACAGCATCGGTTTCATTAATGACCTGAAACTCAGGGCTTCCTATGGAACCATGGGTAATGATAACGTCAATGGGTTCCAGTACTTTGACAATTATGTATTGGTGGCAAATGGTTTTGTGGCCAGTGTTCCCGGCAGTGGCACAAATGTGATCCAGCCCAATGTAAATCTGGTCAAACTCGCTAACCCTAATATTACATGGGAAGTAGCCAAGAAATTAGATATCGGTATTAATGCTACTTTCCTGCATAACTTTACATTGGAAGCGATTTACTTCCAGCAGAAGCGTTCAGATATCCTGACTGCCCGCAATGCGTCTATTCCGGCAACCTCCGGGATTGTCAATCCTTTTGGATCTGATCCCCTGGTGCCTTCTGAGAATATTGGCAATGTAGATAGTAAGGGATTTGAAGGCACACTCGGCTATCAACATACAGGAACTGAATTTACCTGGGGCGTAAATGGTAATTTTACGTATGCGAAAAGTAAAATCATCTTCTTTGATGAGGCCAGTGGAACCCTGGATTACCAGCGCCAGACGGGCGGCCCCTTAAACACTTACTTACTATATAAAAGTATCGGCATATTCCGGACCCAGGAAGAACTCGATAATTATCCCCATGCAACCGGTGCGGTAGTGGGTGATCTGAAGTATTTGGACTACAACGGCGATGGCAAGATTACAGCAGATGATCAGGTCCGCACAAAGTACGGTAATGTGCCACTAATGACCTATGGGCTTTCCATGAACGCAGCCTATAAGAAT
>DATJDF010000606.1:0-2533 GCA_035497555.1 Arachidicoccus sp.
ATGGCTAAAGCACGAACCCGAGACCGGAACGGATCATTTAGCCATTTCAGGCAGGGATCTCATCCTGCTGATAGGCGGGCTTTTCCTCATCTACAAAAGTACCATCGAAATCCGGGGGCGACTGGAAGGAGAAGCCGAAAAAGAAGTCGCGACCAAAAAAATCAGTTTTAACAATGTCATTGTTCAGATTCTTTTACTTGATATTGTGTTTTCGCTTGATTCCGTAATTACAGCAGTGGGGATGGCTGAGCAGGTCGCCGTCATGATTGCTGCAGTAATTATCGCGGTGATTATCATGATGATATCTGCTGAAAAAATCAGTGGATTTGTCAACAAACACCCGTCCGTAAAAATGCTTGCTCTGGCTTTTCTGCTGCTCATTGGCGTAACACTTACCGCAGAAGCATTCGATCAGCATATCCCCAAGGGCTATATTTACTTTGCCATGGCTTTTTCGGTACTTGTAGAAACCCTTAATTTGAAATCGAAAAAACCCAAATCTATTGCACCCGGTCCTGCTTCGGAGAATGAAAAGTAATATAACTTTTGGAAAGTCGTTTCTATTACTTGTGTTGAGAAACAACAGGAGTATAGAAAGCGACACTTTTTCCTGAAAAATGGCTCATTTTTCAAAGTGCTATTGGGTTCAATCATTTATTTTTCCAGTATCTTTACCCCTTCAAAACTTATTGAATTAATTATGGCTAATCAATTACTCTCAGGAAAAAAAGGAATTATCTTCGGCGCGTTAGATGAACGCTCTATTGCCTGGAAAGTAGCGCTCCGGGCTGTTGAAGAAGGCGCGGAAATCGTTTTATCCAACGCACCCGTTGCATTAAGGATGGGCACCATAAAAGAACTTTCAACCCAATGCAATAATGCGCTTGTTATCGGAGCAGACGCTACTTCCAAAACAGACCTCGAGGCTTTATTCGCCCAAAGCATGGATCATTTTGGAGGTAAGATAGATTTTGTGCTACATTCTATCGGCATGTCGCCTAATGTACGTAAAAACATTTCCTATACCGATACGAATTATGATAATTTCCTGAAAACGCTGGACATTTCGGCGTTATCCCTCCATAAGGTTTTACAAACAGCAATGAAACTCGACGCCCTAAACGAATGGGGCTCCGTGCTTGCCCTGAGTTATATTGCTGCACAACGCACCTTTCCCGGTTATAACGACATGGGCGACGCAAAGGCATTGCTGGAGAGTATTGCACGCAGCTTTGGTTATCAGTATGGTTTTGCCAAAAAGGTAAGGGTGAACACCATTTCTCAGTCTCCTACGGTTACTACCGCCGGTTCCGGGGTGTCCGGCTTTAATTCATTTTATGATTACGCGGAGAAAATGTCCCCCTTGGGCAATGCCAGCTCGGAAGATTGTGCCAATTATTGCCTGACCTTATTTAGCGATTTGACACGTATGGTTACTATGCAGAATTTATTTCATGATGGCGGATTTTCCTTTACCGGCGTTAGCCAGGGTGTTATAGAAAATTTTAATGGCTAAATTTTTTAAATTCAATCAAGCTCTATCCCGCAGTTTTCATTAAGAATAAGCCTGCGGGATAGTTTCTTTATACTAAATATTTATTTGATTCGTTTTTTTAGAAGTATGAACAGAATTTACGGATTTATATTTTTCTTTGTTTCCACCTTAATGGCGTTTGGTACTGAGGCGCAGGCACAAATTACCGGAGGACAATCAGCATTCGAATTCCTGAGGCTTAGCAATAGCCCTCATATTTCCGCCCTGGGTGGTATCGCCCCTGCAAATCCTGATGCTGATGTTTCTCTTACACTTCAAAACCCTGCTTTATTAAATCCCCGATATCACAATCAACTGTCACTTGCTTACAACCTTTATTATGCGGGCATCAGTATTGCCAACATGCAATATGGCTATCATGTAGCACCATTAAACACAGACTTCAGCCTGGGCATTCAATATCTGAATTATGGAAAAATAACAGAAACGGATCTTTATGGCAATGAAAATGGCCTGATTCATGCATCTGATTTCTCGCTTAATTTGTCTGCTTCCCGAAAATACCTGGAACATTGGCGCTATGGTGCGACTTTAAAGTTCGCTTATTCCGGTCTTGCCGGGCAATCCGCTATTGCGGCGCTTGCTGATGTGGGCATTGTTTATACGGACACCGTTAATCTGTGGACTTTTGGAGCAGTAGCAAAAAACATGGGTTTCACTTTAAAAAAATATAATCCGCAACTGCCCGCAGAACCTTTACCATTCGATTTGCAAATCGGCATTACCAAGCAATTAAAAAATTTGCCGCTCCGCCTTTCTTTTGTAGGACATCATTTATATGAATGGGATATTCGTTACGATAATCCTGCCGACAAAGTGGATCAAAACTTGTTTGGAACGCCGGATAGCAATGCAAAAGAGAAATCTTTTTTTGTAGATAAATTATTCCGGCATATCAATATTGCTGCCGAACTGATCCTTGCTAAAAGGATTACGCTCGGTGTCGGTTATAATCATCTGCACAGAAGTGAGCTGGGT
>DATJDF010000607.1:0-3241 GCA_035497555.1 Arachidicoccus sp.
GAGAGCCGTTGTTCGCCATTGCATCATAAATGGCAGGAAATCCAGTACCTCGCCCTTCAGTCAAATGCAACTCCTTTAAAAAATCACCAACGCGCCTGTTCCTATACTCCCCGGCAAGAATATGCCGCTGATTTTTTAACACATTCTCGTCGACAGGCGGCATAGGACCCGGATAGCTCAAAACCGTTATCTTGTCGGGAAATATCTGAACTTCGATAGGAGATCCTAATTCATAACTTTTGTGATAGCAAGCGTTAGACAACACTTCCTCTAATGCCTTATAAGGGACATTATAAAAGCGATCTGCTTCAGCCCTGTCTGGCTGTTTTACAACACGTTCAGCAATCACATTTGTCCTAAGAAAGGTCAAAGTTTCCCCAATTTGTTTGTGCAGTGGCCCTTTAAAATAATATTCATCAAATTCCCTACCTGAGCTATCACGGTGCCAAACCAATTCAATCCAGGCTCTCGGAAGGAATCGTTCTGGTTTTGTACAAAAGAAAAGAAGTCCAACATTCACTGGTCTCAAGTATTCAGTTGGCCCCTTTACAATATACAGCGCTCTACAAAGATCAATTAAGGACATCCTTTCACTTTCCTTAAATAAATCGCTTTTTACATCCTGAAGGTATTCGCGTATTAATCCCAGGTTAAAATCGTCAATAGTGGCCTGATTGTTCAAACGATCATCAAATGGAATCCTTGCAGTCAACTCCTGTAATCGTCTAAGCGTTTCCCCCTTAGCAATAACTGAAGCTGCACCCTGCCGAATATAGGAATTCAGTCGCCCACCCCCTTTACCTAAGGAATCTGGAGCTGAATACGGTCTATTATCCCCTGCGGGGCACCAAAGTATCAGAATATGCTTCCCTTCTAAATAATAAGGTTGCACAATCGGGAAATAGCTAGGTATAATTCTATTACCCAACTCAACAACCTTCTTCTGTATTTTGTCTAATTCATCTTGCGGTAATCCTTCTGGAGGCAAAACAGGTTGCCCTTTTTCCTCACTTACGCCAACAATAATATATCCACCGCCCCAATTGTTTAAATCATTGGCAAAGGCGCACATGGAGCGGACAATAAGTTCAGGATTCCAGCCTTTTCTAAATTCAAGCCGTTCCCGTTCAATGGTCTTCCCATGAACCAATTCTTCAATATTTATTGGAAGTGCCATAATATTTTATATAACTTTCATTTCAGTTTCCGGACTCAATAGCTTGAGCAACTGTTTAACATTGTTCTCAAATCAATCTTCAAAACCAAAGGCAATACCCAATCAAGTAATAACGGAGCCAAAAGATTACTTACAGTTCAATCAGATATTACATGACTACGAATAAATATACATTTGACTTCTTATGATTTTGTAAGCTGCAACCTCACACCAGAATATGGCTTAGCATTCGTAATGATCTTACCCTTTGGCCTAAAATTTATTACAATTAATAGACTTCTCTAATTGCGGGCAAATGTACAAAATTAACTGATTGGTAGTCAATGAATTCTCCCTTGATTTCCAAATAGACTTGACACCAATAACTCGTATAATTTAAAACCAATAAATCACTTTATGATCAATAAATTACCGATCCAAAGATATAGATTAGCAATTGCATAAATATGTAATATATAATTTCTCAATTCTTTGTATTGGCCATTGGATTCTCTGTATTTGACCATCAATTCCCGTTTTTGCTAAATATTTTGCCATCTTTAAGCATCTTCGTAACTTTGCTCCGCGTTATGAATTTACAAACACTACTAGGTTATTACCTGGAATCATCCCACCTCAATCCTCTGGTGGAGCGGTTAGCTGTTGCCCAAAATCAAAAAGTCTTTCTCAAAAACCTTCAGGGAAGCACTTCCGAATTTGTCTCCGCGACTGTTTTTCAACATGAAAAGCTCAAAAAGTTAAACCACGTTTTTATTTTAAATGATGCAGAGGAGGCCGCTTATTTCCATAATACACTGGAAAACCTAACAAGTGCCCTAAACCTTTTTTACTTTCCTTCATCTTTTAAGACAAAGAAGAACTTCAGGTTATTGAATTCTTCTCATGTTATGTTAAGGACGGAAGCCTTAACCAGGTTTTCAGCACCTACCGGAGACAGGGTCGGCGCACTCGTCACCTATCCGGAGGCACTTTTTGAGAAAGTTGTACTGCCGAAAACGCTCAGCGGAAACATTATCCATATAAAGACAAATGACACCTTGAACATTGATTCACTAATGGGTCTATTTGTGGATTATGGATTTGTCCGGACAGATTTTGTTTATGAGCCTGGACAATTTGCATTAAGAGGTGGTATATTAGATATCTATTCGTTTGGCAATGAAAGGCCCTACCGTGTAGAACTTTTTGGGAATGAAGTGGATAGTATCCGGTTATTTGATCCTGAATCGCAGCTGAGTGAACGCAAGCTACTACAGGTATCCATTATACCCAATGTAGAAACTCAGTTTGAACATGAAGACAAAGTTTCCTTACTTGAATTTTTACCGGAGCAAACCATCTACTGGATTAAAGACTGGGATGTAATTGCTGAACAAATAAATAAGCAATATGTGGACATGCAGGAGTTCCAGCAAAAAATGGATGATGGCTCCGCAATCACTGAAACCCAGGATGATCCAGACGAAACCAAAATTTTAAAAGAATTAAGGGCCAAAGATTTCCTGACGGAAGGCCAGTTACTGGAACAATTCAAACACAAGCCGATCGTTGAGTTTGGCTATCAGTCGCATTTTGCAGATTTTGAAATGGAATTCAGGACCAAACAGCAACCTTCGTTTAACCGGAATTTCAATTTGCTCATCCAGGATCTCAAATCCTATGAACTCAAAAAATATAAGATCTTTATTTTTTCGGAGCAGGTCCGTCAATTGGAGCGGTTACATAGCATCTTTGCAGACCTTAATACAGAAATACAGTTCACTCCTATCGCCACCGGTATTCACGAAGGATTTATAGACGATGACCTGAAAATTGTTTGTTATACAGACCATCAGATCTTCCAGCGGTACCACAAATATCATATTAAGCAGGCTTTTAATAAAAATAAAGCCCTTACGCTTAAGACGCTGCGTGATTTGCAACCGGGCGATTTTGTTACCCATATTGATCACGGAGTCGGTCGCTATAGTGGTTTGCAGAAACTGGAAGTCAATGGAAATGTCCAGGAAGCAGTCCGTATTATTTATAAGGACAATGACATCCTGTATGTCAATATCAACTCTT
>DATJDF010000608.1:0-2271 GCA_035497555.1 Arachidicoccus sp.
CAATTTCAAACTCCACCCACCAATTTCATATTGTTCAATAACATTTTCAAATTTTCCATTCTTCATTACATCAATCTGCAACTTAAAATTCCTACCAATACGATTGAATCCAAAGAATCGTTCGACTAATTTTATCCTAACATTTTCAAAACAATTAGAAATATGTAAAATCTCGCCATCTTTCACAATTATAGTTATTTCAATTAAAGATTCTGAGAATATAATAGACTGTACATATCTCTCGCTTCGTTTAAAAAGTTTATAAATATTAAATACCATAAGTACAGAAAAAAAATTGAGGCAGTAACAAGATATTCTTTCACATCTGTCACAAAGACTAGAAAGGTAAATAATAAACTATAAATGAGAACTCCAGTTAACTCACCGAGAAATACGTTTTTTATATGTAGTGTATATTGGTATATTTTTTTTCATAATTGTAAAAATATTTCATATATGCAAAAATAGATACTTTAAATTTAAATAGATCAGAGTCTTATTTCATTTATAATATAGGAGTCTTAATTGCATTCTGGATTTCGAAAAACATATCCTTTTCCCAACCTTCAGTTGCCCTCTGTGAAATAATTAATCTGCCCTTGTAATAGAAATAAATTTGCCAAACAGGATATCGATCTCCAAAATTTTCCAACAATTCTATTCTCACCTCACTACGTTTAGCTTTTAAATCTAAGTTAATATGATTATAGCGAATGGAAAACAATTCAATTATATCTGAGGTTAGGTGATACCTAACTTTATATAGTATTTTCCTATGTAGAAAAATACTATATAAAAAAGAGAGGATGAATAAACTAATAATCGATATCAACAAATATCTATCAATTGAGCCTACAATCATTACTAAAATTGTTCCAATAAGAAAAAATATCAAGTAATATCTATATGATCTATACGTTCTTTTTAGCATATTCAATTCCGGATTGTGGATCTCCATTTCAAATATCTCATTTTTTAGCTTTGTCATCTGGCACAGTTTTTATTGGGGGAGGTTGCGAGGTAGAGGAAAAAGTATCTCCAAAAAGATTTTTCAAAAAGGCTTTGGCTTTATCAATAAATTCAACAACAGTATTTACCTTATCAATATTTTCGACAGGATTTTTCCCCATTTGTGGATCTTTTAGTAATTGTTTTGCATTATAAAGAGTTTCTATAAATTCACCAGCCGTCTGAAAAGTCCCATTGGACTTTTCAGACGGCTGGTCGACTCTTTTACTTTATTAATCATCATGCCCGCTGTTCCTCCTAAGCTCGTCGGCATTTGTTGAGCGGTCTTGTTACTGGGGTCTTTGGCTAAGGCTATATCTTTCGAAACGGTCAGCCCTAAAGTCGGTACCCCCAAAAAATGGCAGCTGGATGTAATGTTGCAATCCCTCCGAGAATTCCTAGATATTTAATTCCAGTTCCTAACGTTTTACGCCCTGTAGCCTGTGATTTAGCAGTAAACTGAATTCCTTTTACAGATTTAATAATATCTGATGCCTTATAAGGAGTAGGACCCAGTTCCAAACCTTCCAATTCCACCCCATTGATCACCTTATTCTCACTAAAGGCGTAAGTAGAATTATACACATATTTATCTGCCAATGGATCAATCTGCCATAATCTACCTATCTGTGGATCATCCATGCGGTACTTGAACTCATAGATATCCACACCAAAATCTTCGTTGATCTCCTGTTTCTGGAAAGTATTCTTGTAGTTATGCAAACCGCCGGTTGCCGTTAATCCGATCCCCTTCTGCATCAACTCAAACGGATAATAACTACTTGTCTCCAATATCGGACTACTGACATTATAATCATCGGTAATCACCATTCTGGTATTACCCAGATGATCTTTCAGAAAATAGTCATACACAAAGAAACTATCGGTCGCATCAGGTCTTGCCCGACCTTCACTCGTGCCAAAGAACTGCAAGGTATCATTTTGATAGACGCTGCCACCGATATATGTCCTGACAGTACGGCTTGCCGGTAGTGTGGTACTATCTATGGTTACCTTACGCAGTTTGTTCCCTGTTGCGTCATAGTAATACCTGATGGTACCCTTACCTGCTGTGCCGTCTACCCTGATTTCCCTGGGTAAATTTAAGATATTATAGACGATCTGGGTAATTTTTTTGTTCTTATCGATCGTCATATTCCCATTGGCATCATAGCTGTAATCGGCGCCTGAGGTATTACCATCCTGGAAATCTCCCAGCTTTTCCCCGGCATTATTCAGAATGGCGTCAGTCACTGCTGACAG
>DATJDF010000609.1:0-1996 GCA_035497555.1 Arachidicoccus sp.
AAGAGTTCCAGCCCTCAGAATTACGCATGAATGCAAAGGCTTCCATAGGTGCTCCGCCTTTGGAAGCATCCGCCAGTACAAATTGCTTGTCTTTAGGTACCGAAGCGGCATTGGTACCTAAATAATGGGAATAAGGCGTGATCACATTCCATTCTAACCTCGGATCACGCTCAGTGTATACTTTTCTTATCTTGGCCGTATCTGCATTCAGGGTGCTGGTGATAACAGTACTGCCCTGATCAATGGCGACACTCAGCTTATCGCGTCTAAAGGCGGAAGTTCCGTTATTGAAGCCCGGGTAAACATCATCCCAATGAAAGGCAGACCCGTCTTTATTCTGGTATAAATCAACAAGTGTGGTAGAGGGCACGATAAGGTTACTGGCGATAAGGCGCATAGTCGCCTTATTGCCAAAATAGGACACGATATCCAGGGCATAACCAGCCACATTCCCATCAATGGACTGGATGGAAAAGATCATCTCCTTACTATGTTTGCCGTTATAAAGGCGAAAAAGATCTTCGTAGCTGTCGTTAAGTGCATAACCGTAATCTTCACTCTTATTGTAAACAATTTCTTCAAAGTCAGCGATCGCCTTTGCCCATTGTTTCTGAAACAGGTAAACCTTCCCGCGCAGTGCATAGGCAGCACCTTTAGTGGCCCGTCCATAATCACTGCTACCCCATTTTACCGGAAGCTTATTAATTGATTCTGTGAGATCTGCTATTATATGTGCACGGATTTCTTCAGCAGTACTTTTGGGATTAGTCACTTTTGCATAGTCTTCATTAATATCTGTCGTCTCATCATAATACGGGACGCCGCCCCAGGCATTCAGGAGCCGAAAATAGGCGAAAGCACGAAGGAACTTGGCCTCCCCGGTAATCTGGTCAATGGAGGCTGCGCCGATATCCATTTTCGCAACATTACGGATAACAGTATTGGACCGATGTATCAATTCATATAGCGCCTGAAAGTGATTTTGTACACCAGCGCTACTGGAAGAGAAGGATACACCTCGAGAAATGTCCTCCCAGGGGCTCGAGCCGTCGGCAATATCGGAGATCATGTCAAAAGTAAACTCCCGTCCAAAGCACCAGGGTTGTTTCATTGCCTGGTACAGGCCAACGACCGCCTGTTTTGCCTGCGCCTCAGTTTTCCAAAAAGTGTTATCAGAAAGCTGATCGGCCGGGACATAATCCAATTTTTCACATGCGCTAAAGAAAAGTACAACTAAAAGCGACATGCCGATTAATATTTTATTTTTCATAATTTATTATTTTTATGTGGCATTAAAAAGTCAGGTTGATACCGAAAGAGAACTGCCGGATAGAAGGATAACCCACGTTGGCGGCGACTTCAGGATCAAGGCCGGGGAATTTAGTAATCGTAAACAGGTTATCGACACTACAATAGATATTTAACCCTTCTACATAGAACTTCCGGGAAATATCCTTGGGTACGGTGTACCCCAACTGGATATTCTTTAGCCGTAGATAGGCTGCGTTGAATACAAATGCACTGCTGGCCACATTATTTTTACCATTTGCATTATTACGCAGCATGGGATACTTTGAATTGTAGGGATTCTCAGGCGTCCAGGCATTGTCTGTGATATCCTTGATTAATGATTGACCCATGACCGTGACAAAGCGGAAAGCCTGATTATTATAATAAACCTGGTAATTACCTACCCCCTGCAGGAGCAGTCCAAAATTAAAATTCTTCCAGCTCAGGGCCAGGTTACCACCATAACTAAAGGTCGGGTTGTTGCCCTTACCAATTTCAATGCGGTCATCTGCATTCAGTTTGCCATCTCCATTTGCATCTTTAAATAGAAAGTCTCCCATCTCCGGGCGCTGATAGGTAGCGAAGTAATCGGGATTTTTATCTACAAGGGACTGAACATAAGCGACATCTTTCTGATCTCTGACAATGCGGTCCACATCGATCATGTATAATTGATTGATGGGCTTGCCTTCCTGGATTTTGTATA
>DATJDF010000610.1:0-5329 GCA_035497555.1 Arachidicoccus sp.
ATATGTCTTGCGGTAAGTAATGAGTTCCCGAGTATAATGGAGCTCATTGTATCTTCATTATCCTTACTGCCTGTTCCTTTATGGTAATAGGCAAAGGAGCCCAGCTGGTATTTTTTAACTAACTGATCCATTGCGACCGAGGTCCTGGCAGCTCTTTGAAGCTCCTGCTCAGAGCAATCGGGTTGAATGTCAAAATACGACGCAAAATCTTTCACGCGGTTTTGTATCGCCTCCTGACTGACTGCCAGCTTTAGCATCGTTAATTCCTCCACTTCTATATGTTCAAAATGACCTCCAAAAATCTTTAATTGTAAGATCAGATCCGTATAGATGTCAAGCATGCCGGAATAGTAACCGCCCATGCACCCCATCCGGTTATAACGCATGATATTGGCTACATTTGCGGCCTCGGTCCATTCAATGATTTCCTGCCAGCTTTCCGGGTCATTTTCAAGCATTCCTGTAATCTGGTAAAAGGGGATACCAGTTCTTTTAAAGACATTGGCAATTTCAGGAACGGGACAGGCATTACAATACCTTAGCCAGAAGCCTGTCATGGCTGTGCGGTCAGCCAATGCGTTAAATTTTTCGTAGTCAATACTGGCTGCAGGTGTCAGATCCAGGATGATAACCGGCACTTTTGCCTGTTGCACCACTGGAAGTATCGTGGCGGACAGTGCATAGGTGCCCACATATAAAAAAATAAGGCCAACATCTTCTCGTTTAAAGAGCTTACCCGCTTCAAAAGCCTTATCCACAGTGTCGACAAGACCTGCATTTATAATCTTAACCGGCAAACCTTCCAGTTTTTGATGCAAAGTCTCCAGGTTCGCTTCAAGATCTGCTTTTAATCCTTCAAACTGATGCCAATATACATCCAGACCTATTCCAAATAATCCAATCTTCAAATTGCTGTTTATCATTTTATTAAATTATTATTCTGTGAGTAAGCAGTCATATCTCATACCTGCTCATTGTTTCTTTGTCACGCAAAAGTGACAGTACTTTTTTTATGATGCATGGAAAAATTCAAAAAAGAGACCAATGGACGTAATTACTGAGTCTTTTCTAAACGCCTTATATCTAAACCTTCCTTTAACCTGTTCTATTTATGTATTATGGTGCTCCACCTCACTCATAAACATGATTAATAATTACTTCATTATCTTAAAATATGGATGAACACGATTTCAGACTGCAATTTATCTTTAAACCCCATAATTTCCATTTAAATTACAAAAAATAGTCCAGGCACCCGGTTATTCAGGCTTCGACCTATGCATTTTAAAAAAAACCTGGAAAACTGCAAGCGATCCTGCAGTCCTTCCAGGTGATTAAGACCTTAATATCCAGGGTTCTGCGTTAAATTCTTGTCGAGGAAAATCTGGCGATCGGGTATAGGATACAGCGCTTCATAGCCCTCAAACTTATAATCATTAGGGGCAAAAGGTACACCGCTTCTGGTAACTGAGGGATGCGCTTTCTCTGCCTGTCCGTGGGCATTCAGCAAACTGGTCATTTCCTGGTTGGTAAAAGCTCTTTTGAGGTCAAACCAACGGTCATTTTCAAAAGCCAGCTCGACGCGCCGTTCGTGGCGGATAGCCTTGCGGAAAGTTTCCTTGTTGAGGGCACTTAAGGCACCTAATCCTGCTCTGGCCCGCACCTGGTTAATGTATTTATATGCGTCATTAGGGCCTGAAACTTCATTGATTGATTCTGCGAGCATTAAGAGCACATCCGAATAACGTAGTACCGGCCAGTTGTCATCCGTCCTTCCGACAACAGAATGGGTGTGGTTGTACTTATTTATAAATTGAATCGGGACGAAAGTCCCTTCACTATTTGTGTACCCTTCTTTTAAAGAAACGTCTTTTCGTTTGTCATTTTGTTCGTATTCATCCATCAAACTTTTGGTGGGGATATTCCACCCCCTGGGTCGGCTCGTTGGAAATCCGGTAACAGCCCCCTCAGAACCGCGGGGTGCAAAAATATAAATAAAATTGCTGAATTCACTCACCTTGTCACTTCCCGAGTATTGCACTTCAAACAGAGATTCACTATTATTTTTATTATTCGGATCGAATACGTCTGCGTAATTACTGACAAGGGAGTAACCTAAAGTGAGTACCTGCTGTAAGGTGCTGCTCGCCTTCGCATAATCCTTTGTGGTCAGGTAAACTTTTCCTAACAGCCCCAGCGCGGAGCCTTTGGAAGCGCGTCCCTTATCTGCATCTGAATAAGTAGACTTTGCCGGCAAATTTGCGGCCGCTTCAGTGAGGTCTTTTATAATTTGTGCGTAAACCTCTGTTTCTGGTGCTCTTGCTGTATGAAACGCGTCCGAGGAATTGGCCAGGGGCTCTGTAACGACTACGACGGGACCAAAAAAACGCACCAGGTCAAAGTAATAATATGCGCGCATAAATTGTAGTTCACCTTTGTATTGCTTTTTCTTCTCCTCACTGATCGTCGCAACACCATCTATTTTGGAAATGGCCATATTGATGTTATAAAGCGCATTATAAGACTGGTTATACAGGTCGGCAATGTTCACATTTGTGGCGGTTACATTCCAGAACTCAAAGGCTTCGGCCCGGTCTGTCTGACCGCGGTCAGATGGATCAAGCTGGATCGTGGTGTTGTCTGATGACATTTCTGCATAAATATATTCATTATTGACATGATCCTGAAGAGAGCTGTAAGCCCCGTTCACTGCCTGGCGGATCTCTTGCTCATTTTGATAAAACTTTGCTGCTGTCTTTTTGGTTGGATCTGTCAAATCCAGGAAATCTTTTTTACAGGCAGTCATGGCCAAAAGGCCTATCAGAATGGTCAATTGTATTATCTTTTTCATTGTATATCTTTTTTAAAATTAGAAGTTAATCCTTGCGCCAAAGGAAATCGTCCTGGGTACCGGATAGGATTCTCCATCACGTCCCGGACTGATGACGTCATTGCCGTTATTTGCCCTGGCAGCATTGACTTCCGGGTTGTTGCCTGGATATTTGGTAATGAGAAAAGCATTATCTACACTCACAAAGATTTTGGCGTCGAAGAAATTCTTAATCCTTGGGATGGTATAGCCTAAGGTTATATTCTTTATCCATGTATAATTACCGCTATAGACATAACGGGAATTGGACTCCCTTGTATAATAATAGGTATTGGAGCCAGGCCATTTACCACTGCCGGGATTCTCTGCTGACCGCCAGCGGTTTTTGACATCCGACAGGACATTGAATACCCCGTCGATATTGGCCATATTCATTTCTACAGCCCTGAAAATCTGACCACCCTGGGAACCATTGAGTAACATACTCAGATCAAAACGCTTGTAAGCCACCTGCCAGTTCCAACCCCAGGTGAAATTGGGATTGGGATCACCGATCACCACCATGTCCTGGGTGTCATAGGATATTACACCGTCACCGTTCCCATCCAAATATTGGTAGGTGCCTGGAATATGGTTCTCTCCGTGTACGCTGGCATCAATTTCTTCCTGAGTCTGATAGATGCCCAGCACCTTATAGCCATAGAAGAGTCCGATGGGCTTTCCGACTTCAGAAATATTAAAACCATCATAGAAGGCGCCAGTTAAAAGAGAATTCCGATCTTTGTCGATTGCTAAGATCTTATTCCTGTTGAAGGATATATTAAAACCCGTATTCACAGAAACATCGCCGTAATGATCGCGGTAATTAAGCGCGAATTCAAAACCTTTATTCTGTAATTTACCAATATTGGTAATAATATTACCAAAGCCTGCTACAGCTGGAACTTCAACACTCAAGAGCATATTCGTCGTTAATTTGTGATAGTATTCTGCGCTAAAATTGAATTTACCTTTTAAGAAAGTGATATCAGTGCCTATATCCATTTGCTTGGATTGTTCCCAACCTAAATTGCTATTCGGAAAAGAGCCGACAGTTGCTCCTGGCACGACTGCACCGCCTAAAACATAGTTGCTTGTATTAAGGCTTGCCTGGGCAGTATAATTTCCAATATTGTTATTACCGGTTACTCCATAACTAGCTCTAAGCTTAAAATCATCCAGCCAGCTGATCTGAGGAAAAAAACTTTCTTTTGAGAGCCGCCAACCGACAGATGCAGAGGGAAAACTGCCCCAGCGATTTTCACTGCCAAACCGGGAGCTTGCTTCGCGGTTGAAGGCAGCAGTTAAAAGGTATTTGTCTTTGTAATTATAGTTTATTCTGGAAAGAAAACTCTCTATGGTAAATGCAGCCATACCTGCGGATCCTTCTGTCTGATTTGCAGCTGCAACATATTGCACGAGATCATCGGGGAATTCTGTTCCGTTGGCATCTCCGGTATTCACCGTATTTTTCTGAAAAATATGTCCAATTGTTACTTCCAAATGATGATCATTAAAAGTGGGGCTGTAGGTCAACAGATTATCCATGCCGTAATTCATATAATTGAAGAAGTGCTCGCCACCAGATGCCTGCCGCGGTGGTGCGCTATTAAAACCGGCAATGTCCGAAGGGGTAAAATCATGATTTCTATCACTATTAAGGATGCCGTTGACATTCGTCCTGAAACTCAGATCCTTTATAGGAAAGATCTCTATATAGGCATTCGCAGTAATATTGCCTTTATACTGTTGATGCAATTCTTCGTTTAATCTTTGAACAGGATTGGGAAAGCCGAAGATATTATTATGACCACCAATATAATTATTATAAGTTCCATCATCATTGTAAACCGGTTCTCTGGGATCCATCATGAGCGCCTGGTCAACAATATTACTGCCGAAGCCGCCTGCAATGGCATCACTGTTTTTGGCCCAGGAGTAGGCACCTGAGAGATGCAATCCAAAATGGATAAATTCCTTGGGGCGGCCATCCAGGTTCGCTCTGGCTGTTACTCTCTTAAAGCCCGTATTGATGAGTGCTCCCTGCTGGTCCAGATACCCTACTGAAATATAGGTACTGGATTTTTCACCGCCATTGGTCAGAGATAGGTTGTAATCACTGAAGGGGGCGTTCTGATGCAGAATTTCTTTATACCAGTCTGTGGACACTTTTGTGTCTTCCGGATGTAATACATCAGCGGGATAATCCGCATCCACGGGCTCTCTCTTTTCAAAATACCGGATTTTATCAGTAATAATATCTTTCTGGAACTGAGCAAATTCTGGCCCGTTCAACATTTTTACCCGCCTGGAATCCGGCACATTGGCGATACCGTAGTTGGCATTCAGGGTTAATTTGTAACCAGCTGTCTTCCCGCTTTTGGTCGTAATCAATACAACACCGTTAGCACCTCTGGAACCGTATACGGAAGTAGAGGCCGCATCTTTGAGGATCGTAAT
>DATJDF010000611.1:0-7482 GCA_035497555.1 Arachidicoccus sp.
GTAAAGGTCGAGGTCCCGTTTACATCTATTTGTGCCACCCTGAAATAAGCAGGCTCGATTAATCTGCCGGCGTCATAACGATAAGGGGTTTCAACCTGACTGTTGCCACCATTTGCTTTGGACGGGATAAAGCTACGTTTCACAAAATGGACGCCGTCTGCTGAACGCTGCACCTCAAAACCTTTATTCTGGCTTTCCGTATAAGTTGTCCAGCTTAAAATGCCGTGCTGATCACCATTTGTCTCGCCGCGTAACGGGCCCATCTTAACAGGCATCGCTCCATCCTGAAATTCAAAAGCGCCCAGATCTACTGTTTGATCGACGATTCTGATGCCACCCGGCAGATCAGTAGTTGAAAGTACGGATATTGAATCATTCAACCCTGTATTAACAGCAATGGAACCTGCTTTAATGCTATAATTTCCATTGGCGGTATCAACGAATAAATCATAGCTCTGCGTGCCGTCCAGCAGGTTATCTGCAGGAACTGCGGGCAGTCCCTCTATCAGGCTATAAGATAAATGACTCGTGGCGAAGTCACCCTGCAAGAAAGTTATGGGGTTCCCCCAGACAATACTATTGGTTGCATAAACAGCAGACGATGGATCATTGGCAATCAGGGAATTTGTATTATCAGGAGCCAGGCCTGCAAAATTATTGACAAGGGTAGAATTGATAATTCGTAATTTGGCGTCACTCGCATTTAGCAAAAATCCTGAAGGTGTATTAGTCGTTGTTGTTGATGCCAGGACTACATTATCCCTGATTAGACAGTTGATAAAGCTGGTTTGGGAAGAAGCAAAATTTAGGAGTACCGGAAAATCCGTACTTGAATTTTCTGCGATAATGGAGTTTTTCACGGTTATATCCGCCATTTGATAGCCTGAAATGGCGGCGCCCAGAACACCATTATTATTAAAAATAGTGCAGTTGCTGATTACCGGAGATGCGAGGGAACCGGCGATTGCACCGCCAAAAGCAAATGCATTTCCAGACGGATCAGCAATTGCACCGTTATTTTTGATTAGACAGTTTTGAATGCCTGGTGCTGGAATTATAAGTGATTCAGGACTATTCTTGCCCATTACATACAAACCATTACCACCGGTTAAAGCGAAATTACCAATCACCTTACAATTTCTTATGATTGCGGCAGCATTAAGGTCTCCGAAGATAAGGATGCCTGCTCCAGTTGTATAGTTGGTGTATGCTTCGTAATCAATGGCCATACCGTTTGCATAGCCTCCGGTAACACTAAAACCATCCACAATAATAGAATCTGCAACAGCGGCATGAGACTTAATCGAAACAACCCGGAAGCTGTTATCAGTAGAATCCGAGGCTAAATTAATATTACCACTGAGAATTGTTGGATTTGCCTCAAAATCGCGGGTCCCGCCACCATTAGGATAACCGCCTAACAGTTTTAGACCGTCTCGGTCAATTGTGAAAGTCGCGAGTCTGCTGGTATCCGTCTTAAAACCCGTAGGGAAATAGGTGCCTTTTGCCACATGTATCTCCTTAATATTTGTATTGCCCCTTGCGTATTTTGTTGCGGTGGACAGATACTTCAATGCCTGTAACCAGCTGCTTCCATCACCTGATGTCATCATACTGCTGTCAACATAAAGAATACCACTCGCATCTGGCTTTACAAATATGCCAAAATTGGATTCGAAGGCGCCAAGATCAACAACACCCCCCTGGGCCACTGCATGGATTCTGGGATTGCCCAGGACGTCTACAGCGACAACAGTAGTCGGAATACTGTCATTAAATCCGGCATCTACGGCCGGGCTACTCTGGAGTAGCGCATAATTGCCGCCAACAATAGGTGCACTCGCCGGATCAATCGGTTGGACAAATAGAGGTTTTGAATACAGGTTGCTATAATTCAGGAAGTCGCCGGCAATGGATAGGTCTCCCTCTTCGCTGGGAAAGTTGCTGTAAATAATTGTGAATTTGTCTCCGCTGCCACTTGAAATAGAGATTTCCTTTCCTGTAGGAGCAGCATTTCCATAAATAATAGCATTACAATACGTAGGCGAGCCAAATTCTGCATAGGCACCGCCGCCCTCAGTACTGGCCTTATTGCCACTAATGGTCACATTCGTATAAAAACAGGTTCCATGATCATCTGAAACGCCGCCGCCAAGATCTGCCTTATTACCCGTAATCTGAAGATTGTAAAAATGCACGCCTTCACCCTGATTGGCTATACCACCGCCTTCCGCAGCGGCTGTATTACCACTAATTACTGAATTCATCACAACAGTGGCATCATGTAAGCTCGTACTCGTCTGGGAGAAAAATCCGCCCCCTGAGCCATCGGAAGTGTTATTTATGATGGTAAAATCGGTTAAATGTGCGCTGGAGCCCTGATTCACGAAAACACCGCCGCCTGTCCCTGCATGGTTACCCTGTACGGTGATATGGCTGAACTGTGTGGAAGCGGTATAAATAAATAATCCTCCGGCAAAGCTGGAAGCAGTATTGTTTTCTATTATACAGTTTCTGACCACCGTATTGGCCCCCAGGCCCCTACAAAAGAGGCCGCCACCATATACACCCAACACTGCTTGTCCATTATAGGTTTGGTTGGAAAACTCGTTGGCGTTCCCACCGCTGATCGTAAAGCCGTCAACGATAAGACTATCTGAGGCTGGATCTACTCCCGCAATGACTATTACATGCCAGCTATTGTCCGTGGAGTCTCCGGCTATATTAATATCTCCACTTAAAATCACGGGCTGATTATCCAGATCCCGGGCACCCCCGCCATTTGGATAGCCGCCCATTACCCTGAGGTTACCTCTGGTAACGACAAAGCTACGGCTGCGGTCGGCATCACTTTGAAGGCCGGCCGGGTAATACGTTCCTTTAGCGACATGGATCTCCTTAATGGCCATGTCGGCATTTGAAGCATTAAAAGCATCTGATAAGAATTTTAAAGCGTTGTTCCAGCTACTGCCATCCCCTGAGATCGTGATACTGTTATCCACATATAAAATACCGTTGTTATCGGGTTGGGCGGCAACAGTACAATCATTTATATCTCCCACAAATGTCCAGCTATGATTGGAAATTAAAGATAATCTGGCAGCGGTGCCGCCGCAGTATTTCAGGCCGTCAGCCCCTACGGTGATATTATCTTTTACATTTTTATTCGCCCAGCCTATCAGTGTTGCGTCATAGTTACTTTTTGACAGACCGGATTGCTTTAATATATTTGTCATGTCCCCGACACTTGAGATGTCCCAATCACCCAAATCCTGATCAAATTTCGCTGCCCCATCAAACGCATCATTTATAAATTGAACACCTGCCACATTCCATCCCCCAATGTCCTGATTAAAATTTGTGGCTGCTTCAAACATATGATCCATCCTGGTCAGCACGGTAAAAGTCCAGCCACTGATATCCTGATTGAAGGAATAGGCATTAGCAAACATGTATTGGGTATTGGTTACATTAGACATGTTCCAAGCGCTGATATTACCATTAAAAGAAGTTGCATTGTAAAACATATAGCTGGTCTCTCTGACCGGTGTGAGATTCCAGCTGTTCAAATTGCTATTAAATGAGGTGCAACCCATAAACATTTTGAAAATCGTACTACCTACGGCAAAAACGGGTGCGTCGGTTCCGGAAACCGTAGTCAGGTTTACACAACCCTCAAATGCCTGATCCATGCCTTTCCATGTTTGTGTCCCCCATTGATCTACGCGGATTAGTTTAGCATCGTTTATGTCGTCACTTTCTGTTCCACCGAACTGTATGGTCGGAAAATTCTGGGTAATCGTAACCGTATGATCTCCTATAGAAGTATATGTATGGGTTACTGAACTCGTCTGACCGACTGAATTAGCAGTTCCGTCACCCCACTCAACAGTATAACTATAGCCAGCGGTATTAGGGTTAACTGGAATTTTGATGCTTTCGGAAGCAGTAGTCGTTCTCCAGGTCGTAATAAAGGCTGCAGGATCTGCGGCTTGCCGGGCCAGCAACCCCGTAGGTCCGAACACCGCAAAACAGGTCAAAATGATAACCGGGTAAATAATTGAAAAATGAATTGCGGCATTGATCCGCCTTATTTTTTTAAATAAATAATCAGCATGTAAAAAAGATGTCATAGGAAAAGATTTTTTGGCCAGAGCAGATTCATCAATCATCCAATACCCGTGGGCCGGTATCTAATTCCAGATTGCCCAATACAAAATCAAATCAAATTCAAATAGCGTTGATTGTTAAGGTTTGCTCTATACCAGTTAATAATTTGATGATTATGAAGAAAATATGGCGGCAAAGTTAATAAAAATTAACCTAATTATGCGGATAGATGTTTCATAAAAATGCCTGGCTGGCATGTGAATGCGCGGCCAGGCCCTATAGAACTGTTGGTTATCTTAAGGCAAGTTTTTCCAAGATGCCTTTAAATTGCGAACCCTTCAATATGTACAATTACATTCCTTTTTGGGACACATCATCTTCCGTCGTGTAAAGCAAAGTGCCTAACTGGCCTATCACACTTGACGGCACAGACAGGCTGGTCGCTGCCTGCGCGACGTCACCTACAAATACGTCAAAATCGTTATTGTCTGAAGTTGGGGATGTACTGGATCCAAACCGCTCAAAAGTTGCATGATTATGCACCTTTTTCATGGAAGGGCCTTTATATACACCTGGTTGTCCGCTGACCGCTTGCTGTACAAAATCCGTAAAGGAGTTCAATAAATGAGCCAGGCCGGTTGTATTATCTGCACCTACTTCTGCAAGCAGCGTCGGGAAATACTCCGCCAGCCGGTTATCAGATGCTATTACGCCCAGTGCTTTTGCAACAACTGTTCTGATAGCCAATCTGCCCGCCTGAATTTTCGTTCCGGCATTGTCCGGATCCGCCACCATTTTTACGCCCTGACCTGCTACCGGGCCCTTAGCACCCTGGATGAACCAGCCTAAGGTGTCATAAAGTGGAGAGGTTGGAATAACTGCGGTCTTCGTGTCATCATGACTGCAGGCGCCCAAGGATAGAAAGATGCATGCAAGTGCAGTCAACATTAATCCCATTTTTGATCTGGTTTTCATAATACTGTTTTTTTATATGATTGAAAAAATTTAAACTTTAGTTGATGATTTTGGAAACAGCGGCCGTTAGCTTGCCGTAAAAGGAATGGTTGTCTATCACTGGACAGCCCGAAGCGAGGTCCGCTTCCGTCACGGTATACGGACTCGAATGGTAGGCGGGATCCTGAATCGCTAAATGATAGATCTGGCCTGCAGTATTTTCCCGGTTGTCAAAAGTGTAGACCACATTGCGGTCTTTGATATTAAAGAATGTGGACTGGATGCCTTTTTGCTGTTCCAGACGTTCCTTTATCTTTTTTAACTGAGTTGCACTCAATGGCGCCTGGAAATCTGCCCTGGCCATTTGAAGATGCTCAAATGGTAAGGGGGCCTTATGATAGACCATCACCGCGATATGTACAATAAGGGTCAGAAATAATAGAAAAGAGACGCTGAGTATACCGATTATAGTCCATTTTATTTTCTTACGTAATTGCATAATGACCATGTTATAGGTTAAAAAGTCTTAAGGCTTACAATAGAGATACGAGGAATTAGGATGTTTGGATTTCTGAAATGGTTTTTTTTGAATTTATTTTTGAAGAGACTACCCTGAAGGCCAATGGCTGACCCGATGATCATAAGAAAATACGGATCAGGGGGTGAAGGGCTGAAAATATCCCTCCTTTTTTCATATAGAAAGTAACGAAAGGTAGTAAGGGTAGGCATTGTCGGAGTTGATTTAAAATGCCTTAAACCAAACAAATTAAGAAAAGAGACAGAACAGGAGGTTTATGCCATGAGAAAGACGGGTCAGGCTACGCCCTAAGGGGGGCCGTATAGGCATGACAACGAGGATGCGTCTAAAAAGATACCGTCTTAATATATTTGGGAATGAACAGATTTAAAAATCCGGAAAGGAACTTCGGGATTTGGCATTTAGGCCGGAGCGCCCATAACGAACATTTGATCCATTGTTGGTGCGGCGCTGCCACCTGCATTTTCCAGGGTGATCGCGAAGGCCTGTAACTGCCCCTTGCTGCTAACTGCTTTCATTTTTTGAGTTGTTGCTGCCTTCTGAGGCGTGTAAAGTCCCAGATCGACAGGTTTGCCATCGACAATTGCCCAAAGCTGATACACTTTGCCTTGCGGTACGGCGGGCAGATCATTACTGGCTAAATAGACATTTCCATCAGCCTTATTCCAATAGACTAATGCTTTTAAGCCGTCGTGTTTGTTAACCCCTTTCATGGCAACCTGCTTTATTGCCGGATTGGACAATAGCTGGATATTATTTTCTGAGCGTGCCAGTTTTTCTGCGAGCGCTTGTTTATCAGCATTTAGCAGCTGTTTTTCCTGTTGCAACTGTTGATTTGCCTCTAATTGCTTCTGACCACGATTGCCATAATATAAGTTTAAATATAAACTGAATAACAGTAAAACCGCGGCAGCGTAGGCAATTCTGCGCCAGAAGATCAAGGTATGAGTGTCATTTCTACCAGGGCCTGTAACAGTAGCCGGTTGGTCCTGATCATTTTTTGCTACTGCTGAATCCTGGATTACCTTTTTAGTTTCTTTTGTGGAGCTCCCGGCTTTCTCTTTTTCCAGACGGATATTCGTAAGCATGGTATTTTTGAAGCCGGCTGAAGGTTGAACGGCCTGCGCCTGGGCATAGGCTTCTAACCCTTCTTCCAAAGTCAAAACGTGCTGGGCTACCTCTGGGTGAAGGTCTATCATATGCACGACTTCACTGTTCTCCTTTTCGGAGAGCAGGCCAAGAACATATTGTTCGAGTATGCCGGATGCTATGTAGTTTTTTATATCCAAAATACGACTATGATAAATTTAATAGTTTTCTTAATTGTGTCAGTGCATTCCTGACCCGGGTTTTCACCGTGCCTATAGGAATATCCAGTTCTTTTGCGATCTCGTTTTGCGTATACCCTTTAAAATATGCCAGATCAATAACCTGTTTATGGGTTTTGTCCAGTGAAATAAGGACTTTATCCATACCCAGGTGATCCATGTTGGGTGTAACGGAGCCGTGATCGCCCTGGTCCATATCATCTGTAACAAAAGTGGCGACCCGGTGATTATTTTTGTAGCCTTTTGAACGTACCTTATCGATTGCCATATTGCGGGCAATCTGCATCATCCAAGTAAACAACCGTCCCTTCCCGGAATCATACTGTTCAATTTTCTGAAATATCTTTATGAATACTTCCTGCAGGACATCCTCGGCTTGTTCATGCTCCGGGATAATCTGGAGGATGCATCCATAAAGGGCAGCGCTATAATGATCATATAGATAACTATAAGCTGATTGCGCGCCCTCTCGCAAGGCGGCAATAAGCTCTGTTTCAGTATATGGAACTGCGTTTAACAAGTATAATTCTTAATTTGAATGTAAAGTAGTCA
>DATJDF010000612.1:0-8489 GCA_035497555.1 Arachidicoccus sp.
GAACCTTACGTAAAAATTCCAATGGGTAAGATGGGCAGTAGCGATATCAGCCTGGGCAGTCTGGGTACGCAGATTTCCATCAGGCAAAGCTTCTAAACGATAAATACAAAATAAGAGGGTTCATCGCAAATTCATTTTAGAAATATGAAAAAGAAAAAATATATACTTTTTTCACTGGGATTCCTATGCCTTTTACTGGGACTTTATGGACTGAAAATGTTTCAAATGAAGCGCCCCGCGCTGCAATCGGTACCTGCTCAGGCGAAAATTGAGGCCGAAACGCTTTATGCTGCATTTAACGGCAATGAAGACAGTGCAAATCAGCATTATCTTAATGCTGTATTGGAAGTCAGTGGAGAAATCGTCTCCGTTCCAGGACCCAAGAGCCATGCAATCCTGCTATCTGGTGGCACTGCATCACTAGGTGGAATTAATTGTGAATTGCGTGACGCAAATCATACATGGGAAAAGCTAAAAATAGGAGAGCTTATAACGCTTAAAGGCCGCTGTACAGGTTATTTGATGGATGTTAATCTGACAGATGCAGTCATTGTTCAAAATTAAAATCAAAAATATGGCAAAGTATCTTTATCGGTTCCAAATAGGGAAGTTAGTTATTTTACCCATCTTACTAATGGGCGCCATCTCCTGTTCTAAATCCAATGAGGCGGATCTGCAGGACCAAAATCCTAAACCAACCTGTGATACCGTTCACATGACTTACGTCGCAGATGTTGAACCCATCCTTAAAAAAAATTGTTATTCATGCCACGGCGCAAGTGCTAGTCAACCGGATGGGGTAATACTGGAGGGTTATGATCACGTAAAAAAAGAAGTGGATAATGGCAGGTTGATTGGCGCCATTACCCATGCAGCAGGTTATACCCCTATGCCTTATAATTTGCCTCAGTTATCTTCGTGTGATATCAACAAAATAAAAGACTGGGTTAACCGCGGCGCACCTGCCACTAATTAAATTTTTTCATAAATTATTAAGTTATGTTCAGATACATTTTTTGCTGTTTATTATTACTGACAGGTTATAGGTCCTTTGCCCAATCCTATTTTACGAGAGATGGTTTCATCGAGTTTACTTCAAAAACATCAATAGAAACGATTGAGGCAAAAAATCACCAGGTACTGGGTATACTCGATCTTGCCAAGCATCAAGTCGCTTTTACAGTACTTATTAAAGGCTTTCTTTTTGAGAAACAATTAATGCAGGATCATTTTAATGAAGATGTAATGGAAAGTGACCAGTATCCAAAGGCAAAATTTGAAGGAAGTTTTTCCTCCACCGTCAACCTTCAGGCCTCAGGTAAACAAAGTGTGCCGATTTCCGGGAATATGACAATTCATGGGATTACAAAACCAATCAGTATTGTAGCCATAATTACGCCGGAAAACGGGAAGCTAACAACCAGCGCTTCCTTTCAATTAAAGCCTGCGGACTTTAATTTGAAGGTGATTGGTGTTTTGAAAAATAATATCGCTAAAATTATTCAAGTGACCGTAAAAGCAGGTCTGCAGCCGATGGCGAGGCCTTAAAATTTAAACAAATCCAAATTATGCAGCCAAAAAAAATATTTTTTTTCGCAGCCTTTTTTGCACTGGTTATGGGTAACCGACAGGTATATGCACAGCAGGATAAGGGCGGGGATCTTTTAAAATTATTAGATGATTCCCTTAAACAGCAGGAGGCGCAGCCAGAAGCTGTAACAAGTATTTTTAAAGCAACGCAGGTCATTAACCTGCCGACGGTAGAGCAACCTGGTAAAAACAACCTTCAGTTTATTATTATGCACCGTTTTGGAAAATTAAACGGTGGGGCCTATGAACTTTTCGGATTGGATAACGCTACCATTCGTTTTGGTCTGGACTACGGTTTAACTGACCGTCTGGCTATCGGAGTGGGTCGAAGTTCACTGGATAAGACATTTGATGCGTCACTAAAATACAAACTCTTGCAACAGCGAACGAAGGGGTTACCTTTCGCGTTAAGTTTAAACGGTTGGATCACCAATAAAACCGTGAAGTATCCAGACAAACCCTATATGAATGCTAAGTATAGAACCAGCTATACAACCCAAATACTGTTAGCCAGGAAATTCAGTAAGAGATTATCATTTGAAGTGGTACCTACCTGGGTGCATTATAACCTTGTGCCGACACCTGAAGATCAGAATGATATATTAGTGGTCGGACTTGGGGGAAGAATGAAAATTACCAACCGTATCAGCGTCAACGCTGAATATGATTTATTGCCCGGTTCTCCTTTACCATCACAAAATATAAAACCTTCATTCGGCCTGGGCGTGGATCTTGAAACAGGTGGACATGTATTTCAACTTGTTTTTTCTAATTCCCAGGGTATTGTCGGCCCGTCTTATTTAACGCAGACTGAAGGGACTTGGGGGAATGGAGACATTTATTTTGGCTTTAATATTTCCAGGGCTTTTGGCTGGAATAAACATAAGAAAAAGTAGCAATAAGACTATGACTATTCAATGGCTTTTCTGATTAATAACAAAAACAATTTTAAAAAATAATGATTATGAAAAAGAGAAATTTAAGATCTGTATTATTTATAGCATTGGCATTTTCCCTCTGCACCTTAAGCTGTTCAAAGAGTGATAATAATGGCGGAGATCCTGGTGATGGGAGTCCATCCGGTGATAGTATTAAACTGGTTCAAAACGCCACTTTGGGAATGGTAATTACTGACAAATCGGGCCGGACTTTGTATTTCTTTTCACTAGACGCTAATGGAAAATCTGGCTGTATGGATGGCTGTACTGCTGCATGGCCCATTTATTATGTTAAGACACCCTTGTTAAGCAGTGGGCTAAAGAGCGATGATTTTGGTACCATTACCAGAACAGACGGCAAGCCGCAGACAACCTACAAAGGATGGCCGCTCTATTATTATGCTGAAGATGCTGCCGCGGGTCAGACAAAAGGAGAAGGGTTCGGGGGTAAATGGTTTGTTGCCAAGGCCGATTATTCTATTATGATATCCAATAAAACGGACGATAATACTGTTCAGTATTTTACTGATGATTACGGTAAAACCTTGTATGCGTATGCACCAGACAAAAAAAATATCAATAATTACACTAAATCAGATTTTAGTAACAATAGTATCTGGCCTATTTATACAGTGTCGACCGTAGGAAAGGTGCCCTCTGTCCTGAAATTAACAGATTTTCAGATTATCACTGTATTCGGTAGGAAACAATTGACTTATAAAGGCTGGCCTTTGTATTACTACGGCCCTGATGAATCAGTCCGTGGCGTCATTAAAGGTGAGAGTTCAATTTGGCCTTTAGTAAATGCAAATTCGACTGCGGCTGTTGATTAAACGTTGGGAGATTGATATTTTTAATTTTGCGATAACCTGAGTATTACAGGGGGAAGGCGACTTCTCCCTTTTTACCTATCGTCACAAGTCAATGATTAGAAATGTAAATTTCTCTTTTGATCATTTAGCCATCTCACTGACTTCAGTATCCACAGCGTGATAGTTATTAGAAAATAATGGAAGGCGTGCTTAAAGATTATATTATTATCCTTCTTTTTCGCAAAGGGGGGCTGCCGGTTTTCAGTTTGAAGCTTAGCTTATGGTGAAAATCTCTTTTTAATAATAATCGCTACAAAGAAGTAAATATTGACCCTGAGAGCTGGTGTTATTTATCATAAAACATTAATTGAACTTGAAAATGCTCAATGTGAATATGATGACAAAAAGCAGCATTTGAATCATTTGCACTGTGTTGAGATTCCTTCTTATTTTATTAAACTGTTCAGCGATGGGTTTAACGGACATATCTTCAGTTAATATCTTTTTAAGTTTTGAACCAAATTTCCTTCTGAGGACCAGTCCATTAATAATGATAAGTAATAAAATGCCCATTTTTATTCGAAACCATAGCTGAGCGCCCCAGACTTCATGGAGTTTTACCATCATCAGTATTCCGGAGGCTAAAATGACGAGCATACCTATACCGATGAATCTTTGCAATTTTGCAAGGAGGCCTTCCATCAAAGCGGCTTGTTTATGATCAATTCTTATGGATTTTAAGAAAAACCTAAAGGCCATAAAATCAATAAATGTTGTTCCTGCCATAATGGTAATACCTATAACATGGGCTACCAGGGCTGCGTTATAAAAGGTTATGCTCATAACGAATTATTTAATTGTTTTTTTTGTAAAAAATCTTTTTTTGACACATAGTTCATGCATATTAAAATGAGCAACAAATCAACTGACACAAATAGTATTCTGGATACCGGATCACCAGCGCATATGTGTGCGATCACAGCTGAACTCATTTCTATAATAAATCCTGCGTATACCCATTCTTTGATCCTTAATGACGTGAAAGGAAGTAAAAGCACAACCGCGCCAAGGATCTTTGCGATAACGAGTTCCATTCTGAAATAATCAGGAAATCCTAGCTTTCTTAAATCTTCGAGATGAGTATAAGAGAAGTAGGCGCTGAAAAACATAAAAAAGCTGATGAAGCCTTTGGCTATCCGATATAGTGTTATCGTTGGTTTAGCTTTTGGAGTGTGTTCCATTATTTGGTCATTTTTATAGTTCGTAAACGAATTAATATATGTAAAGATATTACGAAAACGTAATAAAACAAATAATTTCGGAGTTATTTTGTTAATTTTGCTTCAATAACGAAATACATTCTATGAATAAGACCGTCGAACTCGTCAATTATTGGGGCGAATTTGCCCAACAGCATCCAAGTGGAACTATTGAGGATTTTTGTAGGTATCATTTGGCAGGTCAGGAGCAAAAGAAAACGAAGGGCACCTTAGTAGGCGGAGTGATTCCTTCATTTAATGAAGGGCTGCTATTGAAAATAATTGGCCGGATCAGCAAATTAAATATGGCCTATGCCAATATGGCTCTCAAAGGGTCTGATCTTAACCAAATTGAAGAATTCGGGATATTGCATACCATCCGAAAAGAGAAAAACCCAAAAAAAACGGAAGTGATTTATGCGAACTTGTTTGAACTTTCCAGTGGGACGGACATGTTGAACCGATTGAAAAAACGAGGATTAATTAAAGAATATGCAGACAAAGAGGATAAACGTTCCAAGCGAATTGAACTGACTGCGAAAGGGGAGAAAGCGGTTATTTCCTGTAATTCCAGAATAGAGAGAAATGCCATCATGCTAATGAATGAATTAACGGATGATGATAAAGCACTCTGTATTCAACTACTGAAAAATGTTGAAATGAAGTTTTCTGCCTTATGGCAGAAACACAAAGGGAAGGAATTTGATGTCATTTTCGAAGAAATTATGAATGATAGTAAGGACAGGGGTAAAAACTGAGTGGGGCTAGTTCCTATTGGCAAATAGGTGCGTGTTAGCCGGTATTACTGTAGAACCCTAATTGGCTGTCCGGTCGGAGCTTGCACCCTTAAAAAGTGAAGTAACAGTTTATTTATTTTTCCAGTCTGGATAATTAACCAGGAGCTGATCCACTTTTTTTGCTACTTCTGCATTCAATTCAAGTGCAGGAGCGTGATGCGGTTTTTTACGTGAATCAATAATGATTGGTCCTTTACAACCCCAATGTTTATTTTGCGTACTCGCGTCGACACCGTAAATATCGCTGGCTGGGTTGCTGCGGGTAAATGTTACCCACAAAAAATTTGCAAGAGAGGCTTCTATAAATTGAACATCTTCCGTCAGGACGATTAAGGCAACCCCCTTCAGGTTTTCTATTTCTGATAGAAGTTGATCAGTCAGTGCATCTATTTCTTTACCTGCCTGCAGGTAGGCTGTAAATGGAGGCATTTCAATGGCCAAAATTCCAGGTAAAACAATCCCTGTTTTTTTGTCCCCCCACTGGTTTAAAAAATCGGGCACTTTATTGATTAAATTTCTGATGACTGGTCCGTAGGCGGCGAAAATCACCTTACTGCCAGTGTTTAGCCCCGTCCCTGAATAGTCAAGCGTATCGATGGTCGTACAGGTCTGAAAATGCAGATCTCTGGTAAAATCTATTCGCTCCAGTACATACTGTAAAAACTCAGGTATATTTTGAACAGATAGCTGTTCTTTTGGATCGGCTGTAATCAACAGATATTTGGCGAGACTCAGCTGCCCTGTTCCGAGTATCCGGTTCGCAATGGTTAATATTTCTGCCGGCTGTTGCAAAGGGCTATAAGGTGTATACCTTTCCGAACCCAAAGCAAGTAAAAGTGGATGCACACCAGCTGCGTCGACTGCATGCACTGCTTTTAATCCCGGGATTTCCTGTTCAATAGCTGATCCTGTAATTTCATGAATCAATTCGCCAAAGGACGTGTCTTCCTGAGGCGGCCGGCCGACAACTGTAAAAGGCCAGATGGCTGCCTTCTTCGCATAGACTTTGTATACTTTCAGGTAGGGGAATGGGTGGGCCAAACTATAATAACCCAGATGGTCGCCAAAAGGACCTTCTGGTTTTGTATCCTGATGATGGATTTCTCCGGTAATAACAAAATCAGCATCTGCACTGAGCATATAGCCCTCGTGATAAAAATAACGGAACCGACGTCCACCGAGTAATCCGGCAAAGGTCAGTTCACTGAGCCCTTCAGGTAAGGGCATAACGGCTGCCAGTGTATGCGCAGGAGGGCCGCCCACAAATATACTCACCTTAAGTGGCTGATTTTTTGCACCAGCCAGTTTTTGATGTATCCCAATACCCCGGTGAATCTGGTAATGCACCCCGATTTCTTTGTCCGGTGCATACATACCACCAGAAAGTTGAATCCGGTACATGCCCAGGTTAGCCTGCATGATACCGGGGTGGTCGATATTTTCAGAATATACCTGCGGTAAGGTTATAAATGCGCCACCGTCTTTTTCCCAATGCTTTATCTGAGGCAGATCCTGGATACGGATTTCTTCAAATAAAATGGGCTTTTTTGACGGATTTTTAAGTGGTAAAGCCTTGAATGCTGCTAACGCACTACTAATATGCGCAAAAGGGTGTTTTAAGCCGTTTAAAGGATTGCTTCTTAGGGCGATCAACTCCTGGACTTTAGGTAGCGTATCCCTGAATAAGAATTTGCTGCGCTCCAGTGTGCCAAAGAGATTTGAAATTGCCCTATATTTTGTGCCTTTAACCTTTTCAAACAAAATTGCTGGTCCGCCAGCTGCATAAACCCGAAGTTGGATGGTCGCCATTTCGAGGGAGGGATCCACTTCCTCGTAAATGCGCAGGAGCTGACCCGTACGGTCCAGGTCCAATACCACTTCTTCTAAACTTGCGTATGCCATAGGTAAGACGCTATTTTGTTGAATTTGCTAAAGATGCTTTATTTTTATAATGTCAGCCCACTATTCGCCGCCAAATTAATGCCAATACAGTCTTATAGGTAATTATTAGTATACCGGTGGACAGTTACAGTCTTTGCGGTTTCTATTACCCTTTCCTCCGGAAGCAGCAGAAATGGGGCTCAACCGAAAGGCCAGTCCAAGTGAAACGGAATAATAATGATCATTTTTATTGTCTGCTACAAAATTGTCCAGATAGGGATTGAACAGGAAGCGGTATTTCCCTTCCAGCTTCAACCGTACATTAGGAGAGAGTCCATATTTTATACCTATACCAACCGGTACATTGAGCTGCCAGTTACTAAAGGGTTCAACTTGCTCCATGGCGCGGTTTTCCTTACGTAGAGCACCTTTTGCATTTTCATACTGAACCACCTGGTAGGGCTTGAAATTATAATACCCGACACCTGCCAGTATATAGGGTGTCCATTGCCGGCCATTATTTAGATTGAAGAAGTCATAGGTAGGGGTAAGGGTAAATTCATTGATGTTGGTCGCAAAATAATAATGCTGGCTTCGATTGTCATTTCCCAGGTGATCCGTATTCGATAATGTAGAATCATGCGCGCCGGCTTCCGAGGTGGTAAAAGTAAATTGAAGCTGCAGTTGATCCGTAATTTCATAATGCAGTCCAAAAGAAACGGCTGCCTTATTACTGGTTTCTGGGATGGAGCCGCCATATCGCATTACGCCACCGCCAATTTCAGCAAAACTGCGTTGATTCCAACCTTGCGCATGAAGCGACTGCTGTAAGAAAGGAATTATCAAAATAAGTAGGGTGATTACCAAAGAAATCCTGATGCCTGGCAATTGATCGACAGATTTTTGTTGAAATGAATCATTTTCTTCCATAAACAGTGCTTTAAATTTAATTTATTTATCAATTTTCAATTACTCCACCGGCATAAAGAGTGCTTTTAATTCACTGGCATCACTCGGTGACATTTTCCTGGCAAGTATGAGCCGGAGCTGTCTTCTTCTGAGTGCACCCTGGTATTGTTCCTTTTCTGTCTCTGATTCAGGTATTAGGCCTGGAACAGGGGAAGGATGATTGTTCTCGTCAAGTGCTACAAATGTAAAATAGGCCTCGTTGCTCTCATACTGGTGTTTATGAAGATTGTCTTGGCCCCAGAC
>DATJDF010000613.1:0-4114 GCA_035497555.1 Arachidicoccus sp.
TTGAAGAAAAAGTACCCACACAATATGAATCCGGGTGGGGAGCGATCAATTGGCGCTATTTAGCAAAAACCCATGAATTCATCTGGTTCTCTGAAAGAGACAATTTTGGCCATTTATATTTATATGACGCCCTTACCGGGAAACTCAAAAATCAGATAACCAAGGGTAATTGGCTGGTGTCCCAATTATTAAAGGTGGACACCAAAAACCGGGTATTGTATTTTATGGCCCACGGCCTGGAAAAAAGGAATCCTTATTTTGCTCAGTTCTGCTCCATTAAGCTGGATGGTAGTGATTTTAAGGTACTAACCCCTGAGCTGGGAAATCACCAAATATCACTGAGCCCCAATGAACAGTATTTTATAGACAGTTATTCTGCACCTGATGTCCCCGCGGTAACCGTACTCAGAAATCTGGCGTCTAAGCAAAAAACCGTACTGGAAACGCAGGATATTACCCGGTTAGCCGCACGCGGGTGGAAGCCGGTTACACCGGTAACCGTAAAGGCTGCTGATGGCAAAACAGACCTTTACGGATTACTATACCTGCCTACGCATCTGAATCCAGATCATAAATATCCCATTATTGATTATATCTACCCGGGTCCACAAGGCGGTAGTGTTGGTAGCTGGTCCTTCGCGGCTTCAAGAAACGACAATCAGGCCTTGGCGGAACTTGGCTTTATCGTCCTGCAATTGGAAGGGACCAGTAATCCACTGCGCTCAAAAAGTTTTCATGACATGAGTTATGGTCATATGGCAACCAATACACTGCCGGATCAGATCGCCGCTATCCGGCAACTGGCAGCTAAATATGCTTATATAGATACCGCCCGTGTCGGAATATGGGGCCATTCAGGAGGCGGGTTCGCCACGGCTGCAGCCATGTTCCGATATCCTGACTTCTTTAAAGTCGGTATTGCAGAATCCGGGAATCATGACAACCGTAATTATGAAGCAGATTGGGGGGAGCGTTATAACGGGTTAACCAGCAGTGTGGATTATAATGCTCAGGCCAATCAGATCTATGCTCAGAATCTCAAAGGCAAGCTCCTGCTGGTGCATGGTCTGATGGATGATAACGTCCCGCCTCAAAATACTTTACTGGTCGTAGAAGCACTGGAGAAAGCTGGGAAAGATTTTGACCTGATCGTTTATCCGAACAGCCGTCATGGTTACGGGACCTACTCGGGCTATATGATGCGCCGCCGTTGGGATTATTTTGTCCGTAATCTTCTTGGAAAACAACCGCCGAAAGAGTACAAGTTGGACGCCAGACCTGACCCTAGAAATAGTCCGGATTAGTTAAGTAATATAAATAATGAAAACATAAGGGCACTCAAACGTGTAAACCGGCAACTTTTCAACATTTGTAAATTGAAGTTGCCGTTTTAGCTGCAATTATCAGTTTAAAGTACCGCCTAAGGCTGATGGACATACAGTTAGTTGTGCATTATCAAAAATGGCCTGTTCGTATTATAATATATGGATAGGCCATTCAGAATACTGGTGGTTTGGCTCTCGTATAAATCCAATTCGGACCGTTGCATCAGCCTATGCTGACTGCAGCTAATCATCTCACGCTGCTGTTTAATCGATGGTTTATGGCAATTTGACGCCCGGGTGAACCACTATAAATTACATTTTAATGTACTATTTTACATATATATTCGATTGATAACCTTTGGGCTAACAACGATAGGAATATTATTTGTTAAATTATCCTTTCCATTTTCAAAAATTAAACAATTGTTTGATTTTTTATTTCAATAAGATTACTTTTGCTTTTTCAAAAAACAGTGTTTAAACGTTAAATGCGTAGAAAATACTTCTGCAAAATGGGAGGTGTTAGGACTGTGATCGGGAATTTTTGAATAAATTTGAATATGAAGTAGTAATGCTGACCTAAAGCACTTTTTTCCAAAGGTCTTATCAGACCAGACTGAATATTTTTGATTTCGTACGCAATAGAAATTTTTATAATGAGAAGATATATGTATTTGTTGGGTATTCTGGTCGCTATATCCGGCACCGCGAAAGCCCAAAATGTAGAAAACCCGATACTGGACAGTGCTACGGTCGATAATTGCGTTCAGTATGCTCTGCAACATTATCCGCTTTTAAAGCAATCCTTTGTGCAGGAAGAAATTACGAATAGTCAGATTAGAGGGAAGTTGGCTGATTGGTACCCCCAGATCAATCTCGATGGTAATTATCAACATGCCTTTCAGTTGCCCACCAGTTTATTTCAGGGACAACCGATGAAAGCAGGAGTTAAAAACACTTCCGGTTTACAATTAGGCTTGACCCAGAATATTTTTAACCGTGATGCCTTACTGGCTTCCTCTACCTCCAAATTGGTTAAAGCCTCTACTGCGCAGGACATTGAGGCCAATAAAATAGATGTGGCCGTCAATGTCAGTAAAGCCTTTTACGATGTATTACTGACTCGTAAACAGATTCTGGTACTGGATGAAGATATCCTGAGATTAAAAAGAAGCCTCAAAACAGCTACCAGTCAGTATAATGGCGGGATCGTTGATAATATCGACTATAAAAGAGCCACCATTGCCCTGAATAATTCTGAGGCGCAGCGGCGCAGCGCTGCAGAAATGCTGAAAGCCAAGGATGCCAATCTGAAACAATGGATGGGCTATCCGGCTGGAGCCGCACTGGACATTGTTTCAGACACGACGACACTTGAAAGTCATGCCATCATTGATACGGTTCAAGCTGTCAATTACCGGGACCGGATTGAATTCCAACAACTGGAAACCCAGGAGAAATTGCAACAGGCAAATTTGAAATATGAGAAATGGAGTTTTATTCCTACTTTATCTGCCTATGCCAATTATAATCTCAACTACATGAATGACGATTTTGGCAAATTGTACAGAGATAATTACCCTAATTCCTTTGTTGGACTGCAGTTAGGTTTCCCGATTTTCCAAGGTGGCAAGCGTAAGGAAAGTATTCTGCAGGCAAAATTGCAGATTGAAATGGTGCAGTTAAGCAAAGAGAATTTTATCAATGGGGTAAATGCACAGTATGAAAATGCCATGGCGATCTACAAGAGCGATCTGAATGTTTATTTGGCATTAAAGGAAAATGTACAATTGGCTACGGATGTCTATAACACAATTTCCCTTCAATACAAAGAGGGTATTAAAATCTATTTAGATGTTATTACAGCCGAAACAGATCTGCGTTCTGCACAGATTAATTATTCAAATGCCTTGTATCAGTTATTAAGTGACAAACTGGAAGTTGAGCGGGCGCTGGGTCAGATTCGTTATTAAAAAATTCGTAAAACTATTAAATCATTTATATGATGTCCTTCAAAAATTTTCAAATCATTGCCGGTGCTGCGCTTCTTGCCTTAGCAGTTTCCTGTAATTCTTCTAAAAATAAAGGCGGGCAAGCCGGACCCGGAGGCATGCCGCCCGTATCTGTGGCAGTAGATACGGTAAATTCGGGGGATGCTGTTTATTTAGTACAATATCCGGGTACTGTAACAGCCTTAAAAGAAGTGACATTACTTTCTCAGGTGAACGGGTATGTTACCGGGATATACTTTAAAGATGGCCAACACGTCTCTAAAGGACAGAAGCTTTATTCTATCGATGCTCAGGTCTATAACGCCAATGTACAGAATGCACAGGCAGCCGTAGAGGTGCAGAAAGCCAACCTGGTCAAAGCAGAAAAAGATGCTGCCCGTTATCATAAACTTGATGAGCAGGATGCAATCGCTAAACAACAGGTGGATTACGCAGATGCTGCTTTAGCTGTTGCTCAAAAACAGGTAGCTGCGGCAAAAGCCAATCTGAATGCCATCAATGCGAATGTGAAATTCTCTACTATTTATGCACCTTTTAGTGGTACAATCGGTATTTCTAATGTTCGGGTCGGAACTTCTGTAGTCGCCGGGCAGACCCTATTAAATGCAATTTCAACCGATAATCCAATGGCGGTCGATTTTAATATCAACCAGGAGGATTTATACCGCTTTGAACAAATCAAGAGTAGTGGCACCGGTCTGAAAGATCAGATGTTTTCTATTGCCTTCGGTGCAAGTGTTTATCCGGGCTACGGTCAGATTAACCTGATTGACCGGG
>DATJDF010000614.1:0-2522 GCA_035497555.1 Arachidicoccus sp.
GGGCAGACCTGTCATATTACCAAGGGATGAAGCACTGGAGATTCGTTTTACCGTCCTTATTACGCGCCAGCATCCTGAATTTGAACCGCAGTTATTGGAACCCAAATATTTTTATCTGCACAGAGATAAATTTTTGGATGAGGATTGGTTCCTGGAGGCCTTAGACGCATGGCGCGCAGAGGGTATCCTCATTATGGGTTTTAAGGAACTTAGAAGAAATAGACTAAACCCCTACAAAGCAAAAGTAAAAATTCAGGTCACGAGTGGCACGGACTGGTTCCATACAGCACTTACTGTCCAATATGGACCGCAGCGTGCTTCTTTAAAGTCTTTACACACAGCACTGCAAATAAAGAGTAAATACGTCCTTTTGGATGACGGTTCTAAAGGACTGATTCCTAAAGCCTGGCTAAAGCGTCTCTCTGATTTATTCCAGCAGGCCGTGTTTGCGCAGGACCTATTAAAAATCCCTAAAGCAGGCTTCCGGGAAATCAATTCTTTATTTGAAGCGTCTGAATTGAGTGGGGAGGTCCGCCGTGAAATCGACGGATATACCACCCGCTTTGAACATCTGCATACAATTCCGGCCATAAAAGTTCCAGTTGGTCTGAAAACGCAGCTCCGGGATTACCAACAGGAAGGACTGAACTGGCTATGTCTGATGGATAGCTGTAATTTTGGCGCCTGCCTCGCTGACGATATGGGACTGGGCAAAACACTCCAGGTGATCGCCTTTTTACTTACCCAGCGCGGTCGGGCTCAAAACACGAACCTAATTATCGTCCCTACTTCTCTGTTATTTAACTGGCGGGCAGAGATTGAAAAATTTGCCCCTTCTTTAAAAGTCGACAATTATTACGGTCCGGGCAGACGCGGCAAAATTGCCGGCTTTGATAAGTTTGAAGTGATCCTGACATCTTATGGAACCATGCTTTCCGATATTCAACAGTTGAAAAATTATCATTTCAACTACCTCATTATGGATGAGTCCCAGGCAATTAAAAATCCAGATTCGGACCGCTACAAAGCAGCAAGACTACTTAAATCCCGAAATAAAATTATCTTAACGGGTACCCCGTTTGAAAACAGCAGCTTTGATCTCTACGGCCAGCTCTCTTTTGCCTGCCCCGGACTACTGGGCAGCAAGCGCTATTTTAAAGAAGTATACGGCGTCCCGATTGACAAATTTGAAGACCGGGCCAGAGCACAGATGTTACAGGAAAAGATCCGGCCCTTTGTTCTTAGAAGAACAAAAAGTCAAGTGACAAGAGAGCTACCTGAAAAAACAGAAATGGTACTTTATGCTCCCCTAGGGCAGGCCCAAAGAAAAATATATAACGCATGTGAAAAGGAGTTACGGGATTATATTACCAATCAGGATGCAGATAAACTGGCGGCCAGCAGTATTCATGTACTCTCTGGTCTAACCAGACTACGGCAAATCTGTGATGATCCGACCCTGGTTAAAGAGTTGCCAGGCTGGGACCCAAATTGTAGCTCGGCAAAAATGGAACTGCTGATGGACCAGATTACCAGTCAGGCAACAGCCCATAAAGTGCTTATATTCTCTCAATTTGTATCTATGCTGGATCTCATTAAAAAGCAGTTACAATTAAAGAAAATCCCCTTTGAATACCTGACGGGCGACACGAAGACCAGTGATCGAGCTAAGCGGGTCACAGCCTTTCAGGAAAAAGAGGACATCCGCGTGTTTCTCATTAGCCTTAAAGCCGGGGGCACCGGCCTTAATCTAACAGAAGCTGATTATGTTTATATTGTAGATCCCTGGTGGAACCCGGCTGTAGAGAATCAGGCCATTGACCGCTGTCACCGGATTGGTCAGGATAAAAAAGTAATCGCAGTCAGACTCATCTGCCCTGACACCGTGGAAGAAAAAATCATGCAGCTGCAGGAAGTAAAAAAACAGCGCGCCGGGGAATTGATTAAAACTGATAAATCAATTTTCAAAAACCTGACAAAACCCGATCTATTGCAGCTATTACAGTAATAGTTTTATTAATGCACCGTTATTAAGGCTTCCTTGTCAGAAGTTCTTGTTTGCAGATGGCCAATTGGTTTAAGTTCCAGGCCCTCTGATAACAGAACTGCTTCAAAAGTATCCCTGGCATGCGGTGCTACTGCCACGAGTAACCCCCCACTGGTTTGCGGATCTGCCAATAAATGTCTTTGCCTTTCTGTTAGCAATCCGACCTGGTGACCATAGCTTGCCCAGTTTCTACCTGTGCCGCCGGGAATACATCCCTGCTCCAAGTAATAGGCAGCTGCTGCGATAATCGGCACTTTTTCAAAGTTTACATGAGCTACGAGTCCGCTTCCCTGGCACATTTCGGATAGGTGGCCTAAGAGTCCAAATCCAGTCACATCCGTCATGGCTTTCACATAATCCAGTGTACCAAAAAGTTGACCCAGCTTATTGAGTCTGGTCATACTTTCCAATGCAATAGCCGCGTCTTCAGGGCGTAGCATCTCTTTTTTCTGGGCCGTAGATAATATGCCTACAC
>DATJDF010000615.1:0-5967 GCA_035497555.1 Arachidicoccus sp.
GGCAATACCATACCAATGTCTGGCATTGTCCCCAAATGGCGCGGGGTCAATTTTGTCTGGAACAACCTGAGCAATAATTGCTAAGGAAATAAAAAACATACAAAACAGTAAAAACGACTTCTCTTTCATAATTTATATTGAACTTTCTAATGTGTGGTTTTATCTCGCCTTAGTGGTGAAAACTTTCCGGTTCTTATCATAAATTCAGTAAATCCATCTTATTTCCGGCAAATTGCCTGCATTGCCAAACCTACTACCATTTAAGGCCCTGATAAATTCCTCTATCCTGGCAGATAAATAAACCAGTGCCGCCCCGACATCAACCAGAGCTGCATCAATGCGTCCTGCTGCCTTATCCAACCAGCGCCGCCAGTCATAATTTGACAAATCAAGGGGTTTTGGTCTGCCTTGTGCATTAACACAATCAGCTAAGTTAAAAATAGTATACGACGAATACCAAACCTCAATCGTCAATAGTACCTTTTTATGGATCTGAACATTTGAATGGAATGACATCAGGCCTAACCGCGTCTGCTTAACGCCAAATCAGGATTATCAATTTGGCTTGCAGTGCTACTCTATAATCGTCAATGCCTTTTCCTTAGCACCGTACCTGAACAAATTCTTATTTAGGGTTTTAATCTGTGGTGAATGAGAGAGACTGATTTCATTTGCCCTATTTCCGTCAATTGTAAATAATGTAGTAGTGGGCTGATTACTGATAAGGTGATCAAACTGAATTTTTGAGCTATTTTCTATGTGAATAAGCGAGGATGTGCTTTTGCAGGAAAGTGAAATATTCTTCAACGAAATTTTACTGGCGTCAACGAGTTCTATTCCCTCCTTCGAAACGATCCTGGCTCCGTCAACATGAATCTCTTTTAAATTCATTTCTGGCAAGCCTCGAAAGAACATCGCTCTTGCAGCACCATCACACACGATATTTTCGATATAAAAATTCCGGAACTGAGGCGTGGTCTCGCTAACTTCAGGTATATCAAGTTGCTCGCCCGTTTGTGCGAGAATAGGCGCTTTGGTAAAATAATACATATCGAAAGTTATCGCATCCCCCAGGATACTGCGCATGCCTATGTTTCTGATAAATATGTTTTCTACTATTGCTCCGCGTCCTCTTACAGTTTTGAACCGAAGACCGGCTGATGTGCCTATAAATAAGCAATCCGAGACAAAGATATCGTGTGCACCGCCCGACATTTCGCTGCCTATTACAAACCCTCCGTGTGCTTTATATACAGTGTTATTTCTAATAACTATATAACAGGATGGTCTTGCGCGTTTTCTACCCTCTTCGTCCTTCCCTGATTTGATACATATACCATCGTCTCCACAATCTAATGTGCAGTTTTCTACCTTCACATATCTACAAGACTCTATATCCATCCCATCTCCATTTTGTGCATTTGCCTCATTGCGAACTTTTACGTTATTGAAAGTAACCTGCTCGCAAAGCAAAGTATGGAGACACCAGGCCGGAGAGTTTTGAAATGTCACATGCTCAAGCAGAACGTATTTGCAATTGGTTAATACCAAAAGGTTGGGCCTGAAAAAATCTTTCATCGGCTGATAATCCTTTATTGCCTTATTATCTGATACAGTTCCTGCAGCAACCCTGTTAACCCCTTCCGCATAGCTCTGCGAGGGGTACCAGGTTTTCCCATCATCGCTTAAAACACCCCCTTTTATCAGATTTTTCCATTCTTTTTCTGTAACACGGCTTTTACCCATCGCCCGCCATACCTCACCATGGCCATCAATTATGCCCTCCCCGGTAATGGCAATATTTTCCAATCCGGTACCACTAATTGGGGACTGGTTCCTCACAGCCCTTTTCCCCTCAAAGTTTCCCTCAACCAAATGATATTGACGCTTGTCATCGGTAAATTGCAATAGGGCAGATCTACTGATATGCAAATCAACATTACTCTTAAGAACAATGGGACCCGTTTCCCAAATGCCCGGCGGAATAAGAACTACACCTCCGCCCTTCTCACTACAAGCACTGATTGCCTGATTGATACTACCTGTATTAAGGACAAGGCCATCGTCCTTTGCACCAAAATCAACAATATTAAAAGTATCTTTTTTGAATATTGGTCTCTCAATGACCGGTAGGTTTTCCCAGGAGTATTTGCTTTGCTGTCCCAAGGAAGGATTACCTATTAGTGTAATCAAAAAAGTAAGTACTACAAAAAAGCTTTTTTTCATTCGTATCAATTTTTCATTTTTACCGCGTTCGCAGCGATTTTTATTAACCGATGTCTGCCTGACCTTTCCGACCTGCCGCCTTACATCGATTTTTGAGTAAGGAACAAACTTACAGTCACCGCCTTACGAACAGGTTCGAATCTTCGGAAAAATGGTTTTATTTTTCGGATAATCGAAAATCACCTATTGATTATCAATGAAATAAAGATTAAATGAATTGGAATTCATTATATAATTTGCAGTTAATCTATCTGGATTTGGGGACACATGACGGAGAGGTATTATATTTTGCCTTAAAGCAAGTGCTGAAATATTTTGGATTGCTAAATCCCGTCATATAAGCTACTTCTGAGACGTTATATTCTCCTGTTTCCAAATATTCATTGGCCCGCTGTAGCCTGATATCTCTGACAAACTCAACGGGGGTAAGATTGGTAAGGCTTTTGAATTTTTTATAAAAGGTGTTATGCGTCATATTAAGTTGCGCCGCCGTGGCCTCAATATTAAATGCGGGATCATCCATATTATCACTAACTATTTTTACCACCCTTTTCAGAAATTCTTCGTCCTTTGACGTGATTACAATCTTCTCGGGCTTCAGATCAGCGGTTTTCCTGCTTATTATCCGTTCAAACATCCTGGTTCTCTGCCGGATAAGATTTTTTACGGACGCCATTAAAAAATCACTGCTAAAAGGCTTTGGGATATAATAATCAGCTCCGTAATTCAGTCCTTCTATCTGGCTTTCTACAGAAGACTTAGCTGTTAGGAGAATGACCGGTATGTGACTGGTTTCTCTATTGTTCTTTAGTTTATCGAGCATTGTTATACCATCCATATTGGGCATCATGATGTCGCTGACAATAATATCCGGCTGGATAGCAAGCGCTTTTTCCAATCCTTCCTTGCCATCGAAGGCCGTTTCTACCCTATAGAATTCACTAAGCTGTCTTTTGATAAAAGAATTCAGATCAGGATTATCTTCAACCATTAATACCAAAGGTTCTTTAAGGCTTATTTTCCGGGGTAAATCCGGTCTTATTTCCTGAACCGCAAACAATGACTTTTCATCTGAAATTACAGGTCTTGTCGAAACTTCTTGTTCGGTTTGTGCATTAACATTACGGCCCATTAAGAAAGTCACCGCGAGTCCAACTGTATTACGGTTGACGGCAGCAATTTCACCTTTGTGCAACTCGACAAGCTCCCGACACAAGGCCAGCCCGATACCCGTACCTTTTATTTTATTATTTAATTCATTGATATCGCTAAAAAGGTCAAAAATCTTTGACAGGTTCTCAGGTTTGACCCCAGGTCCTTCATCAGCGACTGTAATAGCAAATGCATTACTGTCCACGAACTCAATTAAAACTTCTATCGCTTTTCCCTCCGGCGTATATTTAAAAGCATTGCTTAAAAGGTTATAAACAACCGTATCTATTTTTTCGCCATCCACATATGCATACAGATTTTCCGAAGGGGCGTTAATACTAAAACAGATATTCTTGCTCTCGGCTAGTGCCCTAAAATGCAGTCCACAATTCTTTACCAAACCTATCACATCAATATAAGAAAGATTCAGCTTTGCGCTACCAGCCTGAAGTTTGCGCAGATCAAGCAACTGATTTACAAAATAAGCCATTCTGGCTGCGCTCTTTTTGATAACTTCTATATATCCCTTGCCTTCAGCAGATAACTGTTCTTTTTTCGATAACTGTTCTGCAGGACCAAGGATCAGAGTAAGGGGTGTTCTTAATTCATGGGAGACATTGGTAAAGAAGTTCAGCTTTAAGTCCGTGAGCTTCTTCTCAAGTTCAATATTATGTTTAAGCTTTAACATTGTCAATAAGGTCCTGCTCACTATTACTATTATGATAATTGCAGCAATCGTATATAAAGTATAAGCCCACCAGGTTTTCCAGGGAGCTGGTCTAACAATGATAGGCAAAGTTCTAAATACAGCATTCTTATATAAATCCTTCCGTAGCGCCTTTATTTCAAGCAAATATTCTCCTGCCGGAAGATTTGTATAAGTGATTTGGGTATTTTGGCTGGTATTGTACCAAGTCGAATCAAATCCCTTCAGTCTATAGGAGAGCAATTCTTTGTCCGTGAACCGATAATCCAGCAGCGCGCAACTCAATCTTAAAACATTCTGGTCATAATTCAGGACAAGCTTGTGCAGGTAGTTAACATCTTTCTCAATATGATTGTCTTTGGTTTCCGGCCCCGCGTTTTTGTTGTTTATCTGAAGATTGGTAAATGCCAGTATTCCCTGGATGCGGTTGTTATAGAAGTTTTGAGGATTGAAGTACAAATATCCCTTACTCATCCCGAAATAGACGTTGCCCTGTCCATCTTTCGCCCCAGGCCCTTCTGAGAAAGAAGCCGCCGGCAAGCCATCATAGAAATTATAGTTCACAAATTTCCCGGCAGTATAATTAAATTTTGACAACCCATTCTCAGTGGCAAACCACAGGTTCCCATTATCGTCTTCAACCATACTCAATACAAAATCATTTGCCAATCCGTCTTTTACAGTATAATTTCTGAATTTTAAATGTTCAATGGATTCTCCCCTGGCAAGCGCAACTCCGCCTCCGGAAGTTGCCAGCCATATCCTATTTTCTGAATCTTCATAAATGTCCTGAATGCCGTTATCTCCCAGGCTTTCTTCTTCTGCTGCCAGTTTTCGATAAGTTAAAAATTTTGGTGAGGCGGCATTTGAATCCCCATACATTATTACCAACCCGTCTGTAGTGCCAATCCACAAATTTCCGAAACGATCAAAATGTAAGTGTCTTATCTTATTAAACCCTGTTTTTGGATAATTCTTTAGAAAGACATGGTCTTTAATAATGCTTATACCACCCGCCGTTTCGACAACTTTCATTAATCCCCCGTCAAAAGATCCCAACCAAATATTACCATACTTGTCTGCGGTTATTGAATATATCTGATTTCCTGCCAGCCCATCCTTAGCAGCAGACTTCCTATAATGAGAAATACTGTAAGTCAAATCGGAGGCCCCGTCGGCAGTGGCTATATATATGCCGTTAGTTTTTGATCCCATCCAGATCCGTTTCGTGTCATCCTCATATATCGAGTAAATTGACCCAACCGCATTTGAAGATATATTTGAAAAAACAGGATGTGCCCTCTTATTATTCCCAAGGACAAAAATATCACCACTTTTTGTACCCATCCAAAGTCGATCTAGTCTGTCACGGTAAACAGACCTTACCTCACTTTCGCTTCTTAATTCAGGGGACATCAATAATCCCTTCCTAAAGTTATCAGGCTGGAGCGTTACCTTTATAATACCTCTTCTGTCTGACTTCACCCAAAATACACCTGAGCTGTCGTAAAAAGCAAAATCTACTAATTTAGGAAAAGGCATATTTCTGTCTGCGGAAGGTATTCGTTTGAGTTTCCCGGAAGGCTCATCATAGTATCCAAACCCGTTACCTTTTGTGTTTATCCAAATTATGCCATTAAGATCTTCAAAGACTTTGAAATTAGACGCATTGTCATTTTGAGGAGAAGAAGCCATGTCCGTTTTAACAATGCTGAATTTACCAGTCAAAGGATCAAATTTTACAACATTTGACTTTTCCGGCTCAATCCATAACTTACCGGACCTGTCTTCATATATCCGAATCAGTGGTCCGAAACCGGGTGCATATTTCTTGATCTGTTCATCCACCGTATTAAAGGCAATTAACTCACCGTTCGCTGTTG
>DATJDF010000616.1:0-1528 GCA_035497555.1 Arachidicoccus sp.
CAATATCTGCAGACTCAAAAAATGCAGCTTTTGAGCGCGCGGCCAAAAAGCCGTCACTTTCTGCCTGCTGCCTGGACGCTGCACTTCCCCATACAAGAACAGTGGCCCCGAAAGCTTTAGCATAGCCTGCAACGATACGCCCTATTTTTCCATAGCCCCAGATGCCAACTGTTTTCCCATGTATACAACTACCCATGTTAATTTGCCATTTTCCAGCTTTCATCCCTTCAATCGCCTGCGGTAACCTGCGAACTGTATTCATTATGAGCGCCCAGGTTAATTCCGCAGGTGCCACGGGCGAACCGGTACCCTCCGCCACCGCCACACCGTAGCGTGTACAGACCGCTAAATCCAGATGCTTTGCTATTTTGCCCGTCTGGCTGATAAGCTTTAACCCCGGCAGTTTGCTCAGCAGCGCCTCTGAAATTGCTGTTCGTTCCCTGGTGAGCACGAGTATTTCCACATCCTTTAAACTGGCCGCTAGCACTGCAGGATCTTTTTCTGTTAGATGAAGTACCCTAACGTCCTGGCCTTTCAGCAATTTAAAAGCGTTCAAGGTGGTCAGCACCTGCTGGTAATCATCAAGGATTGCGATTTTCAATTTAATACAATTTAAAATTTGAATCCTCAAATTTACACAATTTGTCGTAAGCTATATTTGGGCACTCTCAGCACTCAAATAATGCAATTTGATGTCCATCTGCGGGACTCCCTGTTTTAGGGTATATTCAGAAATCCCCTTTTTCGGGATTGTTTAATTAAACTGTTATAGGGAGCTTTGTTCTGGCAATTTGCAGAATGATAAAAGTACCACCGCAGCGGATTTTAAAGCAGTCCGTATTATAGATTGCCTACTGATAGCTGTATTAAATAGAGGAAGACAAATTTTATAGCAAGTAAGTATATCATCATCTTTTACAAAATTTCAAAAACAAAATTATGGAAGAAAAGAACATGTCAAGGGCAGGGATCACGGGCCAACAGTCGGTGCAGGCCCCGGGCGAAAATGCTGCAGATAAAAATCTTGCAGTGCTGGCACACGCCGGCGGGATATTTTTTGGGTTTATACCCGCACTGATTATCTACCTGACGAAAAAGGATGAATCGACTTTCGTCGCTTCAAATGCCAGAGAAGCATTGAATTTCCAAATAACGATCGCCATCGCCCTTTTTGCCTGTCTTATCCTGGTCTTCATACTGATCGGTGCTTTGCTCATCTGGCTGGTCTGGCTGGGAGATATTATCCTAAGTATCATTGCAGCGCAAAAGGCCGCTAAAGGTCTCGAATATAAATATCCGTTCTGTCTCCGCCTTGTGAAGTAACGGCTTAAAGCTGTTGAAAAGCAATTACCTGCCAGTTGATTAAACCCAATAGCCCCCAGTAACAATGCCTGAAATAAATTTCAGGCATTGTTACTGGGGGCTATTATTGGGACTCCCATTCAGGCGGTAGGCTATAGGGTTTCTATTTATCCGTCTACTTTGACCGGATTAGATCCTTTTTACAAAGGAGGCATTATTGCCCTTC
>DATJDF010000617.1:0-14911 GCA_035497555.1 Arachidicoccus sp.
TTTATTTTATTTTTATTCCCTCTCGTAACCCAGGTAACGCTCTCATTACCACTTATTTATATAAAAATATTCCTAACAAAGATCTTCGTCCAACTACTCTTTTTCGTTGCGGGATTGCAAAGGTAATAGGAAAAATAACACCAGCAAAGTTATTTTAGAAATATTTTATATCATATCGCTCAAAGTCAACGACACAAGCAGTTCCAGCGTATAAAAATTATCTTCTCATTTCTTAGAACATCATTAAACACCGGCAAAAACAGCCACAAACGGGCTTACTCAACTCCTGTTAGTTTATAAGGATACCTTACTTCCTCTAAAAAAAGGCCTTTGGCAGGGGCTGAAAAATCTGCATTTGCGCAATTTCTGGATTCTATTATACCGCGCATATCATCCAGACTGATTGTTCCTCGACCTACCTTAAGCATTGTAGCCACCAGCGCCCTCACCATTCCCCTCAGGAACCGATTTGACTCAACGGTAAAAACCAGACAATCACTTTCCATTACCCAACTGGCGTGCTGTATATGACATATAAAGGTCTTTACATCGGTATTCCGCTTCGAGAATGATGTGAAATCTTCATATTCCATCAGAAGATCAGCCGCTTTATTTAATAAAATCAGATCCTTCTTAAAAGGATAATACCATCCTCTATCAGCTATAAATGGATTCTTGTATCCATATATATAATAACGGTACCTTCTGGCCACCGCATCAAATCGGGCATGAGCAGAGTCAGGCATTTTGTAAATATTGGTAATGGAGATGTCTCTTGGCAACATCGCATTCAGGTTATAAATCATTTTGTGGCTGATTGCTAAATCTGTCTCAAAATGAAAGAAATTCTGATGCGCATGTACACCTGCATCTGTTCTGGAAGAAGTAGTTAATGGTATATGGATTCTAAGCAGGGTTTCCATAACCCTTTCCACTTCACCCTGAATAGTGGGCATATTGGGCTGGATCTGAAATCCACTATGATTCGTACCCATATAGGATAGTTCCAGAAAATACTTTGACATAAACTATATAAACCGTGTTACTGAAGAATCTGTTGGAATCGTTTTTTAAAATAGCTATCTAATAATTGATTTTCCAAGGAGGAAAAATTCTGTTTATCAGATACATTAGGATAAGCGTCATTATATAATGCATATCTGCCGGCATCAGACAGGAATAATCCACCTAAGGTTTTCACCTGGGCAGTTGTGATGCATTTACCTTTAATATACTTGTCAGCAATGGCAATCATATCATTATCATTATTGCGGGCAATCATTTTTTTCTGCATTTTACTGAAATCCTTCTCTGAAAGAGGATTATCACAATTTGCAACAGCAGTAGCATCACTACTTACAGCGTCCACTTTATTTTCTTTCTGGCGAACGGAAGACGCTTCCGTGTCCACATCTTCTGATTTTTGCTCTTGTGTGTCTTTGGATTTATCATAAAAGGGATTATCAACGCTTCCCGGAGACACACTTACTTCTGATTTACCATTGCCCGCACCGTCTGGGCTGATATTGACAAAACGCTTTTCTTCCCGTCTTTGTTCCCTTGCGCGTTTGCGGTCTGAAACGGTAGGACGCTCTACATTAAAGCTATCTTCTTCTGTATTCGAGAACAAGGCAAGTGATTCCTTTTTGGTGATCTTTTCAGGGGCCACGCCTTCACTTTCAGCAGCATCCGCGAGCGCCTTATTTTTAGGCACGACGATCTTTACTGTATCCGTAGACCGGCTATTAAACATGATAAAAGTCATTTCTGTTCCAGCACTGGAGCGATCCTGATTAGATTTAATGACTCCATAAGTTTTTGATAAATCACTGGTTACCTCTTCAGCTGGTTTCAAATTCTCATTGGATGCAGCAACTATTGCTTTACTATCAGCTTCCGGGTTTGCACCAAAATCTGATACCTGCGTAGAAATCTTTTCTTCTTTCTGAGGAAGTACAGCTTTTGGCTGTTCAATTGAAACATTAAGAGAGGGGTCATTAACCGCACTAGACAACATATCTCCAAAAGCAGTTGAAGTACTCGCTTTTGGTGTGGCGGCGGCATCTTTTGGCACCTCTTTGGGTTTTTCTGCTTCCTCTTGTTTAGGTGAGGCAACGGCGTATTGATCCTCCAGCGTAGTTTGGCTGGTTGAAGCGATAAAATCTTTGGTTTGGAGGTTCAGCAAGCCTAAATTGCCATTATCGCCCTTCTCCAGAGAATAACCGGCATCTCCCCCCTTGACCACACAATTGAAATTCTGCTCAGGTGCCTGTTCCTTAGGAAACCCAATTCTTATGTCATAAGAACCATCTTTGAGTTTAGGAATAATCAAATATCCAATAGAAGAAGAACTATATACCTTCTTATTCAATATTACGTAAAAGGGTTGCTTCGCCTTGGCTTGAATATATATAAAATGATTATTATCAGCATCCTGTGCCTGAACATTCGTAGTAATGCCAAGTAGTAAGATGGCCAAAAACAGAAATAATCTTTTAAAAGCTAATTGATTCATTTAATATTTATATGATTTCCGAACAAAATTAATGGCTAAATGCAGTTACCTAACAAAACTTATGCTAAAAATTGGCCATTTTGCGTTAATGCTGCAATTTCTCTCCAAAAGCAAGGTCACCCGCGTCACCTAAACCAGGCACAATATATCCGTTTTCATCCAATTCTTCATCTATATCGCCACACCATAGATTGATTTCACCACCAATTGCATCCTGAAGATAGGCAATTCCCTCCCTGCTGGCAATTGCTGCAATTATATAAATATTAGCAGGTTTCCCCAAATGTTCCAGCGCAATTATAGTTTTAGCCAGAGATCTGCCTGTTGCAAGCATTGGATCCGATATAATTAATACCCTATCCGTAATAGCTGGACTGCTTACGTAATCTAGTATAATATCAAACCCGTTTTTATCATTATGTTTTCGGTAGGCAGAGACAAAGGCATTATCAGCTTTATCAAAATAGTTTAAAACACCTTCATGCATCGCTAATCCCGCTCTCAATATTGTCGCAATGATGGGCTGTTCCTTCAACACTTTGCTTTTGTGAACACCAAGTGGCGTCTGGATATCCTTTTCAATCCATGGCAATAATTTACTGATCTCCAATGCAGCTACTTCACCGATTCTTTCAAGATTACGGCGGAACCTCAGGCGATCATTATGAATATTTACATCTCGTAATTCACTTACCCAATTGGTTATAAGTGAGTGCTCCCGGCTCAGATTTATAATCATGTGGCTAAGATAATTGATATTTACGAAATGTGATTTCTAAATTAATGGTGATTATCTTTGCCGCTCATTTAAATTTGGATTATGGTCTACAGAGCAATTGGATTAATGAGTGGTTCTTCCCTGGATGGATTAGATATAGCCTTTGTTTCATTTGAAGAGATACGGAGTCAATGGAGTTTTGCATTAAAACACCAAAAATGCGTGTCCTACTCCCAGCAGTGGAAAGACAGGCTAAAAAATGCGGAATATCTTCCTGCCAGAGATTTTGTTCAGCTGGATCATGATTTTGGAGCGTTTATGGGCCAGGAGGTAAAAAACTTTATAACGGAAAACCAATTAGAGCACCAAACCCAATTTATTGTTTCTCATGGACATACAGTTTTTCATGAGCCTTCTAAAGGAATTTCGACTCAAATAGGTGCTGGTGCACCTATTGCAGCCATAAATTCAATTAACGTCATAAATCAATTACGTGCCCTGGATGTCGCATTAGGCGGACAAGGAGCACCCATTGTTCCATTAGGGGAAGCTTTGCTGTTCAGTGATTATAATTGCTTTCTGAATATAGGAGGCATTGCCAATCTATCGGTACATAGCCCAGAGGAAGTAAAGGCATTTGACATCTGTGTTGCCAATCAGGTCTTGAATCACCTTGCCCGCATTGACGGCGTCCCCTTTGACCAGGATGGCCAAATTGCAGCCCTGGGAGCAGTAAACACAGCTCTACTAACTCAATTAAATGCATTACCCTATTTTGCCGCTGCTGCACCTAAATCTCTTTCCAATCAGTTTTTCCCGGATTATATAGTGCCACTTTTAGATAATGCGCAGCTAGCCATACCAGATTTGCTTCGTACGGTCACAGAACATATAGCCATGCAAATAACTTATAGTCTTGCTTCTCTTACTAAAAGAGATCCTGATCAGCCAACAAAATTGCTGGTTACGGGCGGTGGTGCGCATAATGCATTTCTGATTCAACGTCTAAGTGCACTTCTTCAATCTTATCAGGTAGAAGTTGTTTTACCAGAAAAACCGGTTATTGATTACAAAGAAGCAATTATAATGGGTTTACTAGGGGTTCTGCGCTGGCGGGAAGAAAATACCATTCTTGGGATTACAGGTGCATCCCGGCCAAGTATTGGCGGTGCTGTCTGGATGGGTCAGGTCTACTAATTATAAAATTATTGACCACACTGACTTCAGTCACCATGTCAGTTGATTTCAATTTTATTCCGCGCCCATCGGGTATTTAGGAAAAGGTTCTACAATTTATGGGTAACTTTGATTCTTAATCCATTAGCAGACCTGTAAATTATTGTCAGATGCCAGAAAAGATATATAATTGGGGAATTATAGGACCAGGAAAGATTGCCCAAAAATTCGCTAACGCCCTGAAACTAACCCCTCGGGTTAATTTAGGTGCAGTTGCATCCAGGGATATCAACAAGGCAAAATCATTCGCACAGCAGTTTGACTGTCCAGTATACTACGACAATTACCTCCAGCTGGTTAAGGATCCAACCATTGATGCCATTTATATAGCGACACCACACGCCTTTCATTTAGAACAGACCAGGCTATGTCTGGAAAACGGCAAAGCCGTTTTATGTGAAAAGCCTTTGACTCTTTCTGCTGCACAGGTCACGACACTGATGGATATTGCAAATCAACATCAAACTTTCCTTATGGAGGCTATGTGGGCAAGATTTATACCACTGACGGAGGCCATCCTTAAAATCATTAAAGCTGATGAAATTGGATCAGTTCATTATATGAAAGCCGATTTTGGTTTTCCAGCCGCTCCAAATCCGACGGGTCGCCTGTTTAATCCAGCCTTAGGAGGCGGATCTCTTTTGGATGTTGGCATTTACCCCATCTACCTCTGCACGCTACTGATGGGGTGGCCTGATAAAATCCACGCAACGGGTAGGCTATCAGAACAAGGAATTGATTTAGATTGCCATGCCTTCCTACAATACAAGGAGATGAAAACGGGCGTAATTTCAAGCTCCATTGTATACCAAACTCCCATTACAGCCGAAATAACCGGAACCAAAGGACAAATTCAGATTCCATGTCCCTGGTACAAAAACAATTACTTTCATCTAAAAAAAGGAGATGGAGATTGGGAAAAGATTTCACTTCCACCAATGCCCAACGGCTTTGAATTTGAAATACAAGAAGTTACGAAATGTCTGGATGAGGGCCTGATCCAAAGCTCAACCTGGCCATTAACCTCGAGCCTGCAAATCGCAACAATAATGGATCAAATCAAACAGCAGATTGGAGTCATTTACAATGAAGACTAGTTTCTCATAGAATTTTTTTCTAAGTTTGCACGATTCCGTTGCATTGCCAGGTCATATTTTGAACCAGTTCTGTTTTTAACGAAGTAAGTATTAGTATTAGTATTAGCCTTAACCCAACCCCAGCCAACAATCAATAATACGGTTTGAAGGCAGACCATAATACGCAGTATTAGACCTCAATAGAAGGAATTCATAATATGTAACCTCAGTTGTTGTAACTACTAATTAAACATTCAGCAAAGGCTAAAGGAAATCCTATGAGCTACTTAGTTCTAGATGTAGAGGCCGATGGCCCCATACCCCATGATTATTCCATGGTCAGTTTTGGAGCCGTGTTACTAACCACTGATCTGGACAAAACATTTTACGGTCAGACAAGACCCATATCAGATAAATGGATTCCAGAAGCCCTGGCTGTAAGCCACTCTACCAGACAGGAACATGAGGGATATGAAGATCCAGCAGTTGTTATGGAGTCGTTCAGACAGTGGATAGCAGCATCGAGCACAGGAAGGCCTATCTTTATCAGTGACAATCCAGCTTTTGACTGGCAATGGATCAATTGGTATTTTCACCACTTCTTAGGCGCCAATCCATTTGGCTTCTCTGCCAGGCGAATTGGCGACCTATATTGCGGCATGAAATTAAATTGCAAACTAAACGGGGAATGGAAACGCAAATTACATAAGACCAAAAATGACCATAATCCGGTAAATGATGCGATGGGTAATGCGGAAGCACTATTGAGTATGAAAGAAATGGGACTGATTATCCCAACCAATTAATAATGAAGAATTTAAACCTATGGAACCAGTATAAATGGCAACTTAAATATAAAGCCTTCCTTAAGTTTTAATTAAAGAACTCCTATCTTTTCAGCTAATCGGATAGGCAAAACATACTTCCAATTAAAAAACACCCCAGCTCCAAGTAGTCCTTACTATTACCCTCATTTGTTATGGATGGCTTGGTAAGATCAATTACTATTTTTTCCTGCTGTCTATTCCACGGAAACTTTGTAATTAAATCAATCCCTAATAACAAATCTTATACAATCACTCTTTAGGCAGGCAGAAATAAAAAACCCGAAGCCCGCGACGGAGGAAAAAGTGCGCAGCATGTGGTAAAATTTCCAGCGGGCGCGGATAGTTTCCCAATCCGATGGCAAAGTGGTAGCCGTCCAGTTCTTTAGCTGATTGTCTATTGGCACTTCTGCTAATAATGTAATAAGCAGGGCAATAACCATAAACATGAATGCCAAAATCATTAAATAGAATCGCGTCGAATTCTTTTCAGGAACTAAAACAATTGACAAAATCATAAATAAAAGACAACCAGGAAAAATAATTCGCATGGGTGTAGCCACATTCTCTATAATTACTTTGCCGATTTTAATAAATTCACCCGCTGAAAATATTTCAATTGATCTGGTCATTGCAAACCATGTTCCCCAGAATAAACCCGTCACGAGTAGCATCAATAAAATAGAAATAAACTGTGCGACTTTACTTTTCATTAATTAGTATTTTTGAAATTAGTCGTATCCTGATTAGCACGCAAATGGCCATGATTGTTCCAATTGCCACCATGTGAATATCCTGGACCACACCATCCATTGTGCCATCCTCCTGAACGCCCAACAAAAACATTCATAGAAATAAAGAGTATAATGATCAATATTGCCGCAATACGGGACATCGTTCTAAGTACAGGCTTTTTGGAGAAGCCCCCAAAAATGTAACCAATGATAAATACAATACAAGCAATAAATAATATCCTTGTAATAATCAATAATGCAAACATGATTTTTGAATTTAGTAGATGGAAAAATAATAAAGATGCGAAATGTATTTCGAAATATAAATGGTCAGAAAATAATTACCGTCCGGAATTCATTTTTTATATCCTGGCCTTTGCTGTACAGTTCCTGAAGATTCAACTCGTCTATTGCCGTGATAGAAGATTTCGAGTTTGTTTACAGGAACAAAATTAATTACAGAAACAAGTAAAAAATTGATGAATAGCTCAAGGGCCCAATTACAGCGACAAAAATAATAATTACGTAGATTTTAACCGTCAGAGACTAGAACAACTACCAATCCTTATATCTGTGGTACACGCGAGTAGGCTTACTATTTCGCTACTATCGCTTACAATCACTTCTTCGGAAATAATGCCAACACTACTTTATTGCGCATTGCCATACTTTCCTTGCCAGCATTGGAAGCGCATTCCCGGTTATAATTCTGCATATAAATCAGACTTCTTAATATTGGCCCTGCAACAAAGCCATTAACAGTGAGCTGCATTTGCAATTTTGCTTTTCTAATTTTTAAAGTTTTTTAAATTATTAAAAATTGCACTACTGAAAATCAATGAATTACTTTTTATAAACTGGGGTTTTCTTCTGTCTGAGCCATCTTTTGATTGCATGACCTTTCCACATCCATAATCCAGATAATACCAAGAGAGGAAACAATACCCATCTGACCATCCAAGCGGCCAAAGGAATTTTCGCCACCGGGCCATAAATAAACCCTAGGGTAGGAATACTGAATATTAGGTGCATCCAGCGCATTATCTTTCTTTCTGTTGATGCTTTCATCGTAACAGTAAATCTACTGAGAAATGCAGCTTGGTAAAATGACGAAGAGCGCAAAGGATAAAATGTTTCGATAAACAATGGAATTGTATAGATATCATCTGCCGATCAATCTGTCAATTTCTGCTTTATAAAGTGAACTTAAGGGTAATTCAATATCGTCAATATAAATCAGGTCCCTTTTTATCGTCGTAATCTTGTCTATAGATACGATATAAGACTTATGGATTCGAACGAATTTGTCGTTCGGCAATTTTTCTTCCATTGCTTTCAGGCTCATCCTGGTGATTACAGGTCGATTGGCCTCAGAAAGATAGATTTTAATATAATCCTTTAACCCTTCGATATATAGAATATCGGCCGTAATGATCTTAACCAGCGTGTATTCAACGTTGACAAAAAAATGATCAGTTCGAGCTTCCGTTTGGGGTATGCCGCCACGCTGTTGTAGTAGATATAATTCGTGTGCGCGGTTACAGGCTTGTAAAAACCTTTCAAATGATACCGGTTTCATAAGGTAATCTACCACATTCAGATCAAAACCTTCAATTGCATATTGACTGTAAGCAGTCACCAAAATAGTTAATGGCGGATGTGGCAGCGTGCGCAAAAAAGACAATCCATCCATGCTAGGCATCTGAATGTCCATAAAAATAAGGTCCACCTGTTCCTGTTGCAACAGAGCCGCTGCCTCCATCGCATTTCTGCAAGAGCCGACCAATTGCAGATATGAGACCTGCCGGATATTATCTTCCAGCAATTCAAGCACCAGCTTTTCATCATCTATAGCCAGGCAGCGCATCATTGTAATTGGATCCTTAGGTGAACAATAAAGGTATTCCTTTCAATAGAACTTGTCAATTGATGCCGGCCCGGATAAAGTAGGTTTAAGCGTGATTTAACATTTACCAACCCTATGCCGCCAGCTGTATCTTTTTGAGTATCAGTGCCGTTAAATCTATTTTCTACATTAAAAACAAGTATTTTGGATTCAACCCTCAAATGAATCTTGATTGCGGGGCCATTTATCCAACCTGTACCGTGTTTAAAGGCATTTTCCACAAAAGGGATTAAAAGCATCGGTTCAATTAATAAGTGATCGCTACTTGAATCCAATTCCAGTGAGGCGTTGATAGGGACACTGTCATCAAAACGCAACTGCTGCAGCGCTATGTAACTTTCTAAATATGTCACTTCACTTTCCAAACTCACCTTTTTATCATTTGAATCGTATATCATGTACCGCATCATGTCAGATAATAATATCAAGGACGGTTCCAGCCGATCAGATTTTTTACGTGCCAAAGAGACCAGGCTACTGAGCACATTGAACAAGAAATGCGGATTGATCTGTGAACGAAGAAATTTAAGTTCCATGGCAAGTTTTTCAGATTCTCCAATCCGGAGCATCTTCTCCGCCTGTATCCTGTTTGCAATAAAGCGATATGCGGTACTCGTCAACAACGCAAAAAAGGTTGGCGCAAAAATAAAAGGCGCATTCAATCCGAAGATATCTATTTGAGGATACCAATTCTTTAAAATAAAGACTTTCAAATAATTAAACCCAGCAAACAGCAGGACAAGGCATAGCAAATAGAGCCACCAATATCTTTTATTGCAAATTTTCGGGTAAAGGATGTATGCATTAGTGTAAAACAACAGAATGCAGATAACGCCTGATACAAGAAAAAAGGAAGCAGGCAGTCCCCCGACTTTTAGGTATTGCCCCTCCCTATTGCCAAAAAATAATGGCAAAATCAACACCGTTATCCAAAATAAGACGTGCAAGAAAATAGTAATCTGCTTATTAGAAAGTTGGATCTTTTTCATACTTATATAAAGATCGCAAATATAGTCATGTCACAACTCGAAATCTGGATTGTGTCGACCAAGTGCCCCTATTTCATCGACAAAAGCCGGTCTACTACATAAAAATACGATGAAAGGCAAATAAACCGAAAGAATAAAAGATTATTAGGAAGCATCTATCAACATGAGAGAGAGTTTCCAGCCAGTATCCAATCATCGTCAGTTAGTCCCAGCTATTTTTTGTCCTTCCAAGTCCACCATTTTAGTTTTTCTAGGTCTCGCTCGTCGACCGGTGTTTCAGCAAAGTAGACTGCACAACGAAAAACATATAGCAGGCACCGGTCCTGAACACACCCTGCGAAATAATTCGAATTGTCGTAAATTTCCTGTGGATCTCTCCCCTTTAGGTTACTAATACTTTCAATGCCAATGTTGTATAAATCTGTCGCAATTGATTTCCCAACACCAGGTATTCCCGTCAGTTCTTTTATCATCTGAGAATTAATCATCATAATTTTCAAGAGTACATTAGATCAATAGCCTAACTTGTTCATTTATATAAACCAAAAATCACATTCTTATCTTTTTTAACAGACAATTGCCTGTCTTGTAGCAGGAATAGGATTTATATCAGCGTCCACATCAATCCGGATCCATATATTCAATCCTACATAACCTCAAAATATAATCTGTGATAAAAAAGTTACCTGCCAAGCCATCTCTAAATTATTTATGAACCAACTTATCAATATACAATAATTTTTTGTCCTTCAGGTCCCAACAGGAAATTTCAGTATCGACAAGTTCGTTATGAATTTTAGAGACATCTCTCAATGCATTACCTATAGATTTTCTCACATATTCACTTTCGTCAAATTTCGACTTTGCAATGAGGCGTACAGCGACCTCAGGGTTATCCTTGAAATATGGACGGGCTGTCCAAACTCTTAGCCCTTCAACAACAGCTCTTTTATTGTTTGGATTCTTTCTTGACAGCCAGTTCTCGATCTCCGGTAAGGCATTTTCATAACCAATGATCTTACAATAATAATCAAATGCTTTAGCCAACATTTCCTGTACACGCCAATTATCATCTAAAGCCACCTTTGTTTCAAGAATCTTTAATGCTTTTTGATTATCAACTGAAAGTTGCCCCAAAATATAAGTTGCTAACATTCTAAACTGGTATTTTTTATCTGGTAACAATTCTTTCGTAAATTCAAAATGGTTGATTTCCCTACTAGCTAAAATAGTGTCGCCGGCTTCAACAATGTGTTTAAAACCGTGTTCAACTTTCATTATACTGTCAAGAAGCATTTTCAATGTCTACGAAGCATCGCTTTTAAAAAATTAAAATCTGTTCAGAAAAATGACCAATCTGCTATGTTCTTTCTTCATGAAACCATCAGGTAAAATTAAAAAAATTAATATGGAATCAGGGCCAAAAAGCCATATTTTAACGACACATTGAACCTATACATATTTGCCTTGGTTTTTGAGAATGCCTTCAAAAACACTTGATATGCAGATATTTTCAATGAGGTTTGGTTGTAAGACTATATTCAGAGGACGTTTTACAATGCATATTACTCCCAGGGCGCCAATTCTTGGCAATTATGATGTTCTTAGGTTTGTCGTCTTACCATCTCATTAATCCAAATGGGAGCAAAAGGCGATGTGCATCCTTTTGAAACCGGATAATCTTTGTAAATCCCCAACTTATGGCCAATATCTAAAGCTCTTTTTCTCTGTTTTGAGTGATAGATACCGATATATGCCAAGGTGATATTCATAGTCCACTGAATTTCAGGTTTGGTATTTGGCATCTCCCTTTCAATTCTATCCAAAAGTTGATCAAGCTCTAGCCCGTCAGCATTTTTTGCTATCTTCCCCGCAGTCAAACTCCAGCCTAAACGTGCTGCCCATTTATTGTTTGAATTAATCCAGCTTCCCCGAAAGTATTCCTTTTCTGGATGCTCTTTCATTATATTCGCACCAAACCAATCTGCCACCTGTACAAAATCTATAGATTTCACCATTTCATTCAGCTCTGCTTTAAATAGAGATTTTGGTTTAATAATCAGGCAGGCAAGTAGACGAGCGTCTATATTTTTGGTCTTCCACAAATCCAGAGCCAGGCCATGATCCTTCTTTATTTTGTTACCAAGACTACGTATGTCACCCATTTTGACACCGTATTGATTATCACCTGCTCCGTTCTTCTTGTTTAAAGCAATCATTTTTTCGTTCTTTAACAAGTGGAGCTCAAAGAGAACCTCTTTAATTGTCATATTGTTGAAACTTTTTTTTAAAACTAATTAGTTATAACTTTATTGAGGAGTAACTTAATCACAGTTGTAATTTACAAATAAATTTCAAGGTCTATGGACACTGATCGAATAAAAGGCTTCAATAATAATATGGACCGCTTTATTGATAATCTGATTCCCGAATTGGAAGAAATATATAAAGATATCCATAGCAATCCCGAGCTATCCATGCAGGAATTCCGTACTTCTAAAATTGCGGCCGCTTACTTAACTGATTGTCAATACGAAGTATCTACTGGCATAGGCATAACTGGTGTTGTGGGTTTGATGAAAAATGGAGAAGGTCCGGTGGTAATGCTCCGTGCCGATATGGATGCACTTCCCGTAACAGAAGCTACTGGGCTACCTTATTCCAGTTCAAAGGTAGCTCGAGATGATGAAGGGGTAGAAGTCGGCGTATCCCATGTATGTGGCCATGACATGCATGTAACATGGCTGATGGGTACGGCGCGGTTATTTTCAGAACATAGAGATCAATGGAAAGGAACTTTAATGGCCGTTTTCCAACCTGGGGAAGAAGTTGGGCGTGGAGCCCAAGGCATGATAGATGACGGCATGATGGATCGCTTTCCAAAACCGGATATCATTCTGGGGCAGCACGTTATGGTAGGCGAATCAGGAACGATTGGTCATCGCAGCGGTGCAATATTATCGGCAGGCAATAGCCTAAAAGTTAAGCTATTTGGCCGCGGCGCTCACGGCTCATCACCGCAGACCTCTATCGATCCCGTGATAATGGCTGCAGCTACAACAATGCGCCTGCAAACAATTGTTTCCCGTGAGATAGCACCCATAGAAAATGCGGTGCTAACCATCGGAGCTTTGCAGGCTGGCACTAAGGAGAATATCATCGCCGACGATGCCACACTAAAATTGAATATCCGTACTTTTGACGATGGAGTTCGGGATCATATACTTTCAGCTGTTAAACGGATATGTTGTGCGGAATGCGCTGCGTCGAATGCGCCAAGAGATCCTGAATTTACAACATTGGACAGCTACCCTATAACAGAAAACGATGCAGTGGCCACCAAAAGGGTGGCAGAGGCGTTTGATGCACAGTTTGGAAAAAGATCATTTGAAACACAACCCGCCTCCGCCAGTGAGGATTTTAGTGTTTTTGGGAGGAATTGGAAAGTGCCTTATGTTTTCTGGTTCGTTGGCGGAACGGATCCAGAAATATATCTACAGGCCAAAAAGAACAATCAGATAAACACAATACCCAGCAATCATTCACCCAAATTTGCACCGGTCATACACCCGACCCTAAAATCAGGATTGCAAGCAATGATGACAGCAGCTCTTGCATGGTTGGATTAAACTGCTCTTAACATGGATAAACTACATGCGCTTTACTACATTCTTGATCTGGCGGGAACTTTTGTTTTTGCAATAAGTGGGGCGACGGCGGCTAAACAGCGAGGCCTTGACCTGTTCGGGATATGTGCCATTGCATTTACGGTAGCATGCGGCGGCGGAATTATTCGTGACCTTTGCATTGGCGCCATCCCTCCTGCTGGTTTAACAAACTGGCGATATCTTGTCGTGGCTATTATTGCCGCAGGTATGACAATTAGTTTATACCCCTACGTGTTACGACTTAACAGACCTGTCCTGTTCTTCGATGCATTGGGATTATCCTTATTTGCAGTTACAGGTGCACAAAAAAGTCTTGCCTATGGACATAATGCAGAAGTTGCTGTGCTTCTGGGGATCACTACAGCGGTAGGCGGTGGAATATTGCGCGATATTTTACTCAACAGGATTCCCGTTATATTGGAAAAAGAAATATATGCATCAGCTGCACTCATAGGAGCATTAATTATGGTTTTAGGAAATTATTTAAAATGGCTGTCTAGCGATTGGATCTCCATCATTGCTATAATAATATGCTTCGCGCTACGATTATTAGCGTTACGCTTTCATTGGAATCTGCCTGTCTTTTCTAATGACAAAAAAGACTCTCGTACAGAATGACACCAAAATCTTCGGTTATGTCACCTCAGAAAAACATCATTCCCATTCTAAAAGCAAAATAGGTCCCCAAATCTCAACTGCACATAAGAGTAGAATAAGTTCATAAAAAAAGTAAACCGTATCCTGCCAACTCACCCCGCCTTTATTAGCACTTTATGCGGAAATTCTGTCTTTTACTTAGTTGTTTTACTCCCCATTTGCTGGCCCAATTTCTCATATTCAATGTCATTAGGCTCCCATAATTCTATTTTATTGCCTTCAGCATCAAGAATGTGAACAAACTTTCCGTAATCATATGTTTCAATTTTATCGGAAATTGTTACACCTTCCTTTTCCAATTGCTTTACTAGATCCACTAAATTTTCTACCCGGTAGTTTATCATAAAGTCCTTTGAAGAAGGTTCAAAATAGTTTGTAGTCTCGGAAAATGGACTCCATTGTGTAAATCCTTTTTTGGTCGAATCAGCGCCTTGTCGCCATTCAAAAACCGCCCCGTACTGATTGGTATTTAAACCTAAATGGGTTCGATACCATTCTCTCATTTTCTTAGGGTCTTTGCATTTGAAGAATATCCCCCCAATTCCTGTCACTCTTCTCATTTGAATCTGATCGTTGGATCGCTTTGTT
>DATJDF010000618.1:0-1612 GCA_035497555.1 Arachidicoccus sp.
CGCCAAAGGTAATTTCAGAAGACCGCACTTCGCTCAGTTGATAATCAATAAGGCTAAGACTCAACTGGCGTTGTTTCATGTAATTAAACTTCAGATTCACCTGGTTGGTAAATGTCATATCTATCCCAAACAACGGCGCAAACTGTTCCTGGATAGTAATATTTGGAACAAGGAAAAATGGAATGTAATTATTGCTTCCGCCCGTGGTATCAATAAAGGATGGATAACCATAGTGCGATACATCCCTGTAATATAATGCCGAAGTAAAATTATTCATGCCAAGGCTCGCATTATAAGCATGGGTAAGAGAAAAGTTCGAAAAGATTTTATCCAATCCGGGAATCCGGCTGAGGCCATTATAAGAAATGCTCCAGTTGGGTTTTGGCAAAATCCCACTGAACGGATTTGACTTGATATTTTTATTTTGCTGTTTGATAAGCGCCACTTTGGTTGGGTCCTGGCCCGTGTAGGCCGCAATAAACGCGGGCACCAACACATCCACTGAATATCTGCCGTAGCCTAACGCATATCCATCTGTGCCGGTTGGGCTTCCCTGGTTTTTATTGTAGGTATTTAATTCGCCCAATCTTTTCGATAAAATCTGCCGGTAATCCTGGAATTTTAAGAACGTTTCAGAAATACGGTTCGGATCATATTTTCCAAACAAAGTATTGAAGGCGATGTAGGTTACATTAAAACCGCCATTCACATAAGGGCTTAGATGTGCAAAACTATTTCCGGTTCCCGTCGTGTCTTTAAAAGTTTCCGAATAATTCTTGGTAAATGTCTTACCAAGATTCAGGTTAATGGAAAGATCCTGTATAGGCTCGAGCTGTGCTGAAACGGTAATTTTCTGATCAAAACTCTGCACAAACAAATCATTAAAATTTGAATCTCTCGTGATCAAACCCCTTCTGGCCGCATCATTCAGCCAGTTGCTGTCTGGTTGTTTTCCTAAAATAAAATCAAACCCCGGCGCCATGCTTTTAAAGTTTTCACCCAGAATTTTTGTGCTGTCGGTATAGCCCGGCAATCTTGTATTACTGATTTGCGAAACGGATGCATTAACGGATTTTACACTGGTAAGCAATTTCCCTAAAATCCTTAATGGACCAGTTATTTGAGTCTCGTTGCCCGCAGGCTTTGCAGCAACTGCGTTTGGTTTTTTACCTGCTGTTGAATCTGCCGCTGGCTGTTTTGGCTGCAAAGGTTGCTCTAAAGCGCGGAGCCATTTTGATTTGCTGTATAATCTTAAAAAATCAAGCTGAACAGTGGCATTTTCCTGCTGGCCATTTTCTAAAAAATTTCCCAGGTTTACGGCAAGCCTTGAAGCGCCTATCCAGTTGTAATTAGCAGTATAATCCAGATGCATATTTATCCAATCTGTCAGCGGCAGCTTTGATAGCGGCACATTGTATGATAAATTAATTACCTGGTTAAAGACCGTATTTCTTCCACCGGAAAAGAAGTTATCCGTTACAGTATCGCGTTTTGCACGGGTGTCAAGCCTGCCATCCGGCTCATCTATCACGGCATTATTCAACGCTGAATAATCGAGTGTGACTGAATGGGTAAGCTCCCAACGTAAAATATAGTTACGGTTGAATGTAAA
>DATJDF010000619.1:0-7330 GCA_035497555.1 Arachidicoccus sp.
TCATATCATCGCCGATAGCCAGGGCAAAATCTGGTTTGAACTTTTTCAGCCATTTCTCGGCCGCTTTCCCCTTATTGATTAAAATACTTTTGATTTCAATGACTTTGTGGCCATCCAAAACCTGTAGTGCCCGGTCGGCCGTCATAAATTTAAGTTGCCCAGCAATTTCCTTGGCCCTTAATTCGCCTAGAGAAGATTCAACTTTTCTGTAATGCCAGGCTAATGAAAAGTCTTTCTCCTCTATAAAAGAACCAGGTGTGCGCATCTCATAAAGTTCGAGTACGGGCATTATCTCTATTTTCCAGTCTCCGGTCAGACCTTCGGCTTGCTGCCAGCGTTGTGGAAATTCCTTTGTCCAGGCACCGTGTTCAGCTATAATATCCAGAGGCAGATCACCCAACCAGCTTTCCAGGGTCTCTTTACTTCTGCCGCTGATCAGCACAATTTTATTTTTGGGGTCTGCGCATAAACTTCCAAGTAGCTCACGTAGTTCATCGCCTGGAACTGCCAGATTCGGATCCTTATTAAAAGGAACCAAAGTGCCGTCATAATCTAAAAAGACGAGTCGGTTGCCAGCAGTTAAATAACGCTGTTCAAAAAGATTTTCCGTTTGTTTTGTAATGATATTGGTTTTTAAAGTGTCCTGTTGCTTTTTAATCTCGGTAAGTCTCATTAAGAAATTTTTAACCCATAAATGAATATTGAATTTTTTGATAGTTTCCCGCATTGCGTTCATACGTTGAATTTTCTCCTGTTCGGGCATGAGTAATGCATTATGGATTTCGTCTGCCACCGCATGCACATCATTTGGGTTAATAATAACGGCTTCGGTCAACTCCCGTGCAGCACCTGCCATTTCGCTGAGAATGAGAACGCCGCTTCGATTTGTTTTACTGGCGACATATTCTTTGCAAACCAAATTCATTCCGTCACGCATGGGTGTAACTAAAGCAATATCCGCTGAATAATATATAGCAGTGAGTATCTCAAAAGCCCATGACCGGTAAAAGTATTGAATAGGCTGCCAGCTGAGCGTGCTGTATTCCGCATTGATATTGGAAACCATTTTGTCAATTTCCTGCTTTAGCTCATCATACTCCCGGACTTTGTCTCGGGAAGGAACAATTAGCTGAAAATAAACAACTTTTCCCCTGAAGGCAGGATTGTTTTTTAGAAACAGGCTGATGGCATTTAATCTTTGAATAATACCTTTGCTGTAATCGAGCCTGTCAATAGATATGATTAATTGCCGCTGTTCCAGTCTTTCCAGAATTTTCTGGCTGTATTTCTTTGTGGCTGGTGTCCTCGCCTGCTCTTGAAATTTATCATAGTCAATGCCCATTGGAAAGGATTCTGCCAAGATAAGCCGTCTTGCAAAAGTAATAACGTTCATGTTGGATTGAACATCTAATATCCTCAGAATTGCACTGATAAAATGTCGTACATCATCGTGCGTATGAAATCCAATCAAATCAGCGCCCAATAGTCCAGTCAATAATGTATTACGCCAGGGTATTAACCTAAATACTTCGTAGGAAGGAAATGGGATGTGCTGGAAGTAGCCAATACTAATATCCGGCAATACGGCCCGGATCATTTGCGGGACCAGCATCAATTGATAATCATGGATCCAGATGGTATCGCCGGCCTCCGCTGTATCTAATACTGCGTCGGCAAATTTCTGATTCACCTTTTCATAAGTCTCCCAGTGTCTTTCATTAAAGGTGGCATAAGGTGGGAAGTAATGAAAAAGTGGCCATAAGGTTTGATTGGAAAATCCTTCATAAAAATCGCGGACCTCTGCTGGTGTCAGAAAAACAGGGATAAGTGACATTTTTTTTAAAGAGGCCTCTATCTCTGCCTGCAATTCGGCTTCTTTGGGGGTAGCCCCAGGCCAACCGATCCAAATACCACCCTGCTCCTTATATATACTTCCCAGTCCGGTGGCTAGGCCACCTTCACTGGGATAGGCTTGCCATCCATTTTTTTTAACATCTATTTTTATGGGTAATCTATTAGATACAATAATGATTTTTGATTCGCTCATAATTATTTTCCTATTGGGGCGTATTTCTCCTAATTGCAATTGCTGTACCATTGATACATTCGTTACGCGAAATAATACTTTACCTAACATTACTGTAACTTTCTCACCATTAACAGGGCGCCCCATATTTAATTACAAGATAAACAGTTTGGCCCGGAAGGTTCCGCCTTGCAGAACGATACATATCATTTTTCTATCAAATAGTTCTTCCAGGTACAATGGATCTGGATCAGATTCCCCAGGCCGTCCTCAAAATTACCCATTTCATCGTAACAAAAATTTCATAGTTAGCCTTAGAATGAATTGGTCATATTTACTGAACTGATTAATAAGTGCTTACTATTCATTAAAATTTATATAGGTCTGTTTGAGATTTTTGGAAAAAAATTTGCTTAACTGAATAGTGGTTATCGGTGACAGCACAAGCTTTACAGCATCCTCAGTCTAGGTGGAATAAAGGCGGTTTTCGAAATATGTATACATTTTATTTGAGAACATATAACCTGCCACGCTAATGAAATGCGGTTTCTATCACGTAATAATTTATAAAATCGTGCGCTTGGAAAAAAGGCTGTTACTGATAACCACTATTGTTTAACGAATGCAAGTACAATGAATAGTAGTGAACAAATGGAATCTATGTTGGATAATCCCGATTTTAGATTCAGTGACATTAAGCTGCAGCAATTCAACCGCCTTATGGAAAATGAGCTTCAGCGGATATATGCTATAGAAAAGATTCAAATGACCTACCTGGGGAAAATTATTCCACTTGCAATTGTCGGTGGCTTAATTGATATTCTGGAACAGCATGCTTATGGTATTCAGGATCACCGGAGTCGTCTGGAAAAAATATTCTTGATTCTAGGACTGAAACCGTCGAGTAATACGGCCAAAACCGCTGGAGATGTTATGGAATTAATGTTTAAGGAGGCCATAAGTAACATAAAAGGATTGCAGCGGTCCCCGGCCTTTAGTGACCGGGTCATTATTATGGAAACCCAGAAGATGGCCCATTATAGAATCGCACTCTATATGACATTGAGTGGATGGGCAAAATCTTTACGGTTATTTGGCGTCAGTGAATTGCTGGAAGATTGCCTTGATGAAATCATCAATACCGATCTTACACTCTCGGAATTAGCCGAGTCTGCTATTACTGACCAGGTTTGATAGTTGATCCGATTCTTGTTTAGGAGCGCTATTCGTATTATGTACTATTTCTACAAAGTGATGCACGCCAATTAAGTGTAGGCGAGATGATCTGGTTGCCTTAGTCCTTCCTGATATAATAATCGCGAGAACATACATCCTAATTTAGTCTACAAGATTAACACATTGGCGGCAGACGTTCCTATAGGGCGGCATATACTTTGATGGTGTATAAACAAAATCAATACTTTATGGAAGCCATCGAACAACTAGGTATTAATACGGTGCGTGTTTTAGCGGCAGATGCAGTGCAGAAGGCCGAGTCGGGTCATCCGGGGACTCCAATGGGACTTGCGCCCATTGGCCATGTTTTGTGGAGTAAAATAATGAATTACAATCCGAAGGATCCCGAATGGCCTAATAGAGACCGGTTTATTCTATCCGCAGGACATGCCTGTATGCTTCAATATGCATTTCTGTTTCTGACGGGTTACAATATTAGTTTGGACGATATAAAGCATTTTCGGCAGCTCCACAGCATAACAGCTGGTCATCCTGAATACGGGTTAACCCCAGGCATTGAAGTGACGACCGGCCCACTTGGGCAGGGGTTTGCCAATGGTGTCGGGATGGCTATCGGCCAGCAATTTATGGCAGGTCAGTTTAATAAGCCGGATTTTGATTTGCTGGATTATCATATTTATGTCATTTGCAGCGATGGGGATATGATGGAAGGAATAAGTTCTGAGGCCGCCTCGATAGCGGGTCATTTAAAGTTGGGTAGCCTGGTATATGTTTATGATGATAATCAAATTACCATTGAAGGTAGTACTTCACTTGCGTTTAACGAAGATGTTGGGGAGCGGTTCAGAAGTTACGGATGGCATGTGCAACGTGTGGAGGATGGAAATGATGTTTCCCGCATTACTGAGGCCGTTGAAAGGGGAAAAGCAGAAAAGGAGCGCCCTTCCCTGATTATTGTCCGAACGCAGATTGGTTATGGTAGTCCCAATAAGATGGATACTGCTGAGGCACATGGCGCTCCTCTTGGAGAAGAGGAAGTGAGGAAAGTCAAGGAAGGTTTTGGGTTTAATCCCGAGGTTTCTTTTGATGTACCGCCGGAGGTATTGACCTTTTACCGGGACAAAGGAGATGTAGGTGTTGAAAGGCAGTCGAAATGGGAAAAGTTATTTGAAGCGTATACAAAAGCATATCCTGATTTAGCTGCGGCATTTGTAGGAGCTCAGAAAGGGGCACTTCCCGCAAATTGGGACGCGACTTTGCCCGTTTTTAAGCCAGACGCGAAAGGAATCGCTACGCGAAAAGCCTCCGGTAAAGTGCTGGCGGATATTGCACCAAAATTGCCCTTACTCATGGGCGGGGCAGCAGATTTGTCGCCCTCAACAGATACTATGATGAAAGATTTTGAGTCTTTTACTGACCTCAATCATAAAGGACGAAATATGCATTTTGGTATCAGGGAGCATGCCATGGGTGGCATTTTAAATGGGCTTGCGCTGACAAAGGGAATTATACCTTTTGGTGCTACATTTTTAATTTTCTCAGATTATATGCGCCCACCCATACGACTTGCGGCCATCATGGGTATTGCGCCCATCTATATCTATACGCACGATAGTATCGGACTTGGGGAAGACGGAACAACCCACCAGCCGATCGAACAGCTCATCGGTCTGCGGTCTGTGCCCAACCTCGTGGTTATTCGGCCGGCAGATGCAAATGAAACGGTGCAGGCCTGGAAAACAGCCATTGAACACCGTAGTGGTCCGGTCGCGATTATACTGACGCGACAAAATATTCCAATCATTGATCAAAAGACCTATGCTCCGGCAACCAACCTTAAAAAAGGTGCTTATATATTATCGGACACTACCGGCATGCCTGACATTATTCTTATGGGGACAGGCAGTGAAGTCCATTTACTCCTGGAAGCGCAGAAAAGGTTAGAAAATGAGCATATAAAAGCAAGAGTCGTTAGTTTTCCGAGTTGGGCTCTATTTGACCAGCAAACAGCCAGTTATAAAGAAAAGGTATTACCAGCCGTCTGTCGTAAACGACTGGCTGTGGAAGCCGGATCTCCTATTGGCTGGCATAAATATACCACAGATGCAGGTATTGTTTTGGGTATTAACCGTTTTGGGGAATCAGCGCCCGGGAAGGAGGTGATGCATGAATTTGGATTTACCGTTGAAAATGTGGTTAATATCGCCACCAAACTCCTGGAAATGGGCAAGGAAGAAGGTCTGCGAAACGGCTTGTAGCCTATAGCAGAAGTGTTTGTCGCAAATATCCGTTCTCAAAAAAGTAATTTGCAAATAAGTAGTAATCCTGTGTTGTTACCGGGGCAAGTACTTAACCGTACTTTCATGCTCCCGATGGAGGGGCTTTTCAATTATAAATATATTGCTTAATGGTCCCTTGTCCGCTTGTCTTGTCGCATGCCTCACCTGAGCCCCATTGTCGTCATTTGAGTCGGCTCGCGGCAAACAAATAGATGAATTCAGATGATGGTTATGAATAGTTGCAATCGACATATTAATAATGTTAACCTAAAATTCATGGCTTTGGGAAAGCGATGTTTCAAATAATTGCTTATTTTTAAGGGTTACATTTATTATTTAACAGGTTTAAATCAAATCAGACGTGTTAGATATGTAAAATATCGGAATATATACTTATGAATGATCATAATCGCGACAATTAGGTTATATTTGTCAATGTCCTATGTTTAACGTGAACAATTATGAAAAAAATATTAATCATTGATGATGATATATCGATTTGTAAAATACTGAGCAATTTTTTGCAAAAAAGTAATTATGAGACTTCCACTGCACTGTCTGGAAAACAGGCATTCCAGATTTTAAAAAAGGATCGTTTTGATCTCATACTTTGTGATTACAATCTTGGTGATATTAAGGGGGTAGAGATACTCTCGAAAATTAATGAAAAATTTCCGGGAACGATTGTTATTTTTATTAGTGGGTACGGTAATATTCAAACCGCAGTCGATCTGGTCAAAGATGGTGCTTATCATTTTTTGACCAAACCGTTATATCCCGATATTATTTTGTCAACAATTGAGAAGGCATTTGCCCAGAAAAAGCCAAAAACTGAAAAGCCGCAGATTAAGGCCGTGGTAGAAACAGATAACTATGTGAAAGGTATAAGTGGTGCTGCTAAAAAATTATTCGAACATGTAGCACTGGTTGCACCAACAGATTATAGCGTACTTATACATGGTGAGACGGGTACAGGTAAAGAGGCCTTAGCCCGACTGATCCATGACCAAAGTTCGCGAAGCAAGGAGAATTTTGTCGCCATTGATTGCGGCAGTTTATCCAAGGAGCTCGCGGCAAGTGAATTATTTGGTCATCTGAAAGGTGCCTTCACAGGGGCAATGCACGATAAAAAGGGTGCTTTTGAAATTGCAGATGGCGGAACAATATTTTTGGATGAAATAGGGAACCTGAGTTATGAAGTACAAATGTATTTACTGCGGACCTTACAGGAGAAATCTGTTCGTTGCATTGGTGAAGTAAAAGAAAGGGTCGTCGATGTACGTGTTATTGCTGCTTCCAATGAAGATCTTCATGATAAAACCCGTAATAAACTATTTAGAGAAGATCTCTACCACCGCCTAAATGAATTTAAACTTGAAGTGCCAGCACTTTACCAGCGTTGCGAAGATATTCCTTTATTGGCAAATGCCTTTATCTCACAGGCTAACAATCAGTTGAATAAGAAAATCGCAGGGTTGAGCCCGGAGGTTAAAAAGTTGTTTTCACAATATAAATGGCCGGGCAATATTCGAGAATTACAGAATGTCATCAAACGAGCCTGTCTGTTTACTGATGATGGTGAACTCATAGATATTGAAAATTTACCACTTGAGATTACCGATTATACCGAGCAGAGATCAGTAGAAGGTCCAGCGCAATTGAAAAATGTGATTATGGAAGCGCAAAAAAGTGAAATTATGCGGGTTCTTGAACGTGTCAATTATAATAAAACCAAAGCAGCAGCTATTTTGAAAATCGACCGTAAGACCCTATACAATAAATTAAAGGAAATTAACGATTGACCCCGGCTATTTACGTATTGTAAATT
>DATJDF010000620.1:0-6246 GCA_035497555.1 Arachidicoccus sp.
GCAACATGAAAATCAAGAGCGCTTTGTAATCACTGGGAATTTACCCATGATGTACAGAGCGCTTTTTGATTGTATGAGGTTTGTAGATTGGAAGGATTGTTGTAATACGCAGACCTAAACAGAAAATAATATCAGAGGTCAGCAGATTAAGGGTGTCTGAACGGTAATTGCATCCACTATGCTAATTGGAACCGTAGAGCGGTCTGGCAACTCTTTATCTATTCGTAGTTTTACTACAACATCTAAAGGTGTGTGCCAATATCGCTGAATATTATGCCAAAATAGCTTAATCATTGAAGGTATAAAGCATAAAATTAATAGACTATTATTGCAATTAATAAATTACCTTTAAATTGGTTCTTTCAGGTTATCTGTTATGATTAACAACCTGCTACGTGAAAAGAACCTGTTAATCCTGGATGAGAAAAGAGGTTTGATTCGGGGTCTTACAATTATACGACTGTTTTAGTCATAAAGTTAATTGCAGGAAGTAGAAAGTGCCATGTGCAGGTACTTTAATCACCAAAGGATGGGAAAGGTTACAACTAAATTGCATGTATACAGACTTGTCCGGACTTAGGCAAGTATTCGGGTAAAATTTGATATTATTATTAATTACTAAAAAATTGGAAATTCACATGAAAATGTTTTTCGTCACGTTAGGCCTCCTGGTAATGGTGAGTTGCGCTCAAGGCAATAAATCAGGCAATGACAATGCTCCATGGGAGCCGCTCTTTAACGGTAAGGATTTATCAGGCTGGTCCCAGAAAGGTGGAGCAGCAAAGTATACAGTAAAGGATGGTGTCATAGTGGGATCAACCGTAAATAATACGCCCAATTCCTTTATGTGCACCGATAAGAATTACAGTGATTTTATATTGGAATTAGATTATAAAGTAGACTCCAGTATGAATTCCGGCATCCAGATCAGAAGTAATAGTATTCCGGTCTATCAGAACGGGCGCGTGCATGGATACCAGATAGAAATAGATCCTTCTAAAAGGGCCTGGAGTGCAGGTATCTATGATGAAGGGCAGCGTGGCTGGTTGGTTCCATTAACCGATAATAAACCGGCGCAACAGGCATTCAAACAAGGAGACTGGAATCACTACCGCATTGAAGCCATCGGAGATACCATCAAAACCTGGATCAACGGTGTAGCCGCTGCCAACCTGATCGACGATAAAACCAGAAGTGGTTTTATAGCATTGCAGGTACACCAGATCGGCAAGAATGATGCACCCGGCAAACAAATTATGTGGAAAAACGTCAACATCATCACAAAAGATGTGCAGAAATACAGCACTCCATCAACGGCACCAGCGGTTAACGACATCAACAATCTGACCTACCAGGAACAAAAAGATGGTTGGAAGATGCTCTGGGACGGAAAAACAACCAAAGGCTGGCGTGGAGCAAAGCTGGATCATTTCCCCGAAAAGGGCTGGGATATTAAAGATGGCAACCTCATTGTTGAGGCGGCTGATGGAAAAGAATCCGCGGACGGTGGAGATATTGTCACCTTAGATCAATACGGCGATTTTCAGCTGAGCGTAGACTTTAAATTAACCAAGGGCGGTAATAGCGGTATCAAATATTATGTAGATCCTGCCTTGAATAAAGGCGAAGGATCATCAATAGGACTGGAATACCAAATCCTGGATGACGAGAATCACCCCGATGCAAAATTAGGTGCTCAGGAAGGCAGCAGAACAGTCTGTTCCCTGTATGATCTGATAAAAGCAGACCCCAAAAAGCCTATTAATCCGGTTGGCGAATGGAATACTGCTTATATTATTTCCAAAAATCATCATGTTGAGCATTGGTTAAATGGTGTCAAAGTATTGGAATATGAACGCGGTAGTAAAGCCTTCGAAAAATTAGTCTCAGAAAGCAAATACAAAGTCTGGCCAAATTTCGGGCTCTTAGAACGCGGCAACATCCTGTTACAGGACCATGGCAATAAAGTGTATTTCAAGAACGTAAAGATAAAAGCATTAAACTAAGTATAAGATGACATCAAGAAGAGATTTTATATCAAAATCATTGCTCAGCGGTGCAGGAGTGGTACTCGGAAGTTCCTTAATGGGTATGCCCGCCAGCAGTTATAACAGAATTATTGGGGCCAATGACCGGTTAAATGTTGCTATTGCCGGCCTTGGCAGACGACACGGTGCCTACTATGAGCCCGTCGGAAAAAAAGAAGCCAACGTGCAATTACTCTATTTATGCGACGTAATGAAAAGCCAGCGGGAGCATGCCTTAAAGGGCTTCTCAAAGTATATTGATTACAAGCCTGCCTTGGAAAATGATATCAGAAAAGTATTAGCGGACAAAAATGTAGATGTGCTGATCAATGCCACACCCGATCACTGGCACACAACCGGATCGGTCATGGCCCTGAAAGCCGGCAAGAACGTGTACGTCGAAAAACCCTGCAGCCATGACATGAATGAAAATGAACTCCTGGTTGCCGCTGCAAAGAAATTTGACAAAGTTGTCCAGATGGGGAATCAGCAAAGATCCTCCAAGCATACCATAAAAATCATTAATGATATCCATAACGGCGTTATAGGCAATCCTTATAAAGCTGTTGCATTCTATTCTAATTCCAGGGGCGAAGTACCTGTTCAGAAAGCAGCTGCTGTTCCGGACGGCCTGGATTGGGAACTATGGCAAGGCCCGGCAACAAGAAGAGATTATACTGATAACACATGGGACTATAACTGGCATTGGTACGGATGGAATTACGGGACAGCAGAAGCTGGTAACAACGGCACCCATGAATTAGATGTTGCCAGATGGGCATTAGGTGTAAATTTTCCAACCTATGCAGAAGTAGAAGGCGGTAAAAGGCAATTCTTAAAAGATGGTTGGGAAATGTATGACACCATACTGGCCACCTTCAAATTCAAGGATGATAAAGTTATACAATGGGATGGCAAAAGCCGTAATGGGTATAGCACCTATGGCGCCGACCGGGGTACAATAATATTTGGCAGTGAAGGTGCCGTATTTGTTGACAGAGGCGGGTATAAATTAACCGACAGAATGGGCAAAGTAGTGGATAAGTTCGATAGCAAAAGTAACGAAGCCGGTAATGCACTGGGTGGCGGTGGTGATACCACCACCACCCACATGATTAACTTTTTTAATACCATCCGAGGAAAAGAAAAATTAAATGCGCCTATTGCAGATGCAAGCATTAGTATGGCCATGGTACATTACACTAACCTGGCTTACCAGGTTGGTAAAGGATTTGCTATTGATGAGCATACCGGAAGGATTTATGACAAGGATGCCATGAAACTGTGGAGCAGAGACTACGCATCTGGCTGGGAGCTAAAAATCTGATCTATTAAAAAGGCATCAGCCTATTACATCAATATTAGATTACGTGTAGATTAAAGAAGCACAAATTCGCGGGGCCGTTTCTTATGTTCAGGTGTGCTTACGCAGCCTGGGGCACAAGAGACGTCCGTGTTTATGTTTTACACTAACGACTACCACAAATAAACGAAATATCAGAAAATGACAGACAGACGTTCATTTATAAAGCAGGGTTCCATATTAACAGCAGGAGCAGGCGTAGCCTCCTTGCTGCCATTTGATTTATTAGCTTCAGTAGGGAAAAAAGTAGCACCCTCTGACAAGATCAGGATCGCCGCTATTGGCGTAAATGGAATGGGGTTTTCGGATCTGAATTCCATTTTGAAAAACAGTGAAGTCTCCGTTGCAACCATCTGCGATGTAGACGAGAATGTCCTGAAGAAAAGATCCGCAGAGCTGGCAAAAAAGGATATTAAAGTAGCCACCCTGACTGATTACAGGAAAGTATTGGACGATAAGAATATTGATGCGGTTATCATCGGCACCCCTGATCACTGGCATTGTAAAATAATGGTGGATGCCTGTGCGGCTGGTAAACATATCTATTGCGAAAAACCTTCCGGGCACAGTATTGCGGAATGCGATGTCATGATCGCTGCCCAAAAGAAGTATGGTAATGTTGTACAGGTAGGGCAATGGCAACGCAGTCAGAAGCATTTTAAAGACGCTGTTGATTTTGTCCACTCTGGTAAATTAGGTAAAGTCCGCCTGGTAAAAGCCTGGGCCTATATTGGCTGGAAAGACTCCGTTCCTGTACAGCCAGACAGCCCGGTTCCACCGGGTGTACATTATGATCAGTGGCTGGGCCCAGCACCTAAGCATGCCTTTAATATCAACCGCTTCCATTTTAATTTTCGGTGGTTCTACGATTATGCCGGTGGCTTAATGACAGACTGGGGTGTTCATCTGATTGACTATGCTATGATCGGTATGAAAGCCAGTCACAGGTATCCGCTATCAGTAGCCGCTATTGGTGGCAAAACAGGCTATCCAGATGATGCGGAGGAGTGGCCGGATACCATGTCTGCCGTATATGATTTTGGTGATTTTAATATGGTCTGGGAGCAAGCCGTCGGCATCGGAAATGGACCCTATGGCCGCGGACATGGGATCGCCTTTATCGGCAACAAAGGAACATTAATACTCGACAGAGGTGGTTGGGAAGTAATACCCGAGAAAAAGAAAACTGGTGATTTAATGGATGCGGTACCACGCCAGAAATCGGTGGACAATGGCCTGGATCTGCATACAAAGAATTTTGTGGAAGTTATCAAATCCAAGAACCTGGCAGATCTAAAAGCGCCTATACTGGATGCAAGTATGGTGGCCATCAATTGCTGTATGGGTAATATTGCCTTCCAGACAAAGCAGACTGTGCATTGGGATAAAGACGCCCTTCAGTTTACCGATGTGGAAAGTAATAAATACCTGAAGGCGGCATATCATAATGGTATTGCATTTCCCAAAGTATAAAGCTGTTATAAGGTAGAAATAGCATCCAACATCTAGAAAGTGTAAAATAAAAAATCGGGACAAAAAGTCCCGATTTTTTTTGACCCTTCCGGAAGAACTTTACTTATTTATTCGAGGAAGTCAAAACGACGATCTTAATTTGAATGCCGCTCTATAGGGAGCGCTCAGTTATTTAAAATCAAGACTGACGCTTCCGCCACTCGAATGTGCTTTTAAATGCACACCGCCATTATTCAAAGAGCCGGCGGCAAAGCTCTTTTGTTTGTTCATATCCACCTGGATATTATTTGCAGCGCCCACACTGACACGGGAGCCATCCAACACAAAATTGGCCTTTGCTATTTTAGGGATTGTAATATTTATGCTCCCGCCGCTGGTGAAAAGTTCAACTTCCTGCTTTAATTTTGACAAGCTTGCATGAACGCTTCCGCCACTGGTTCCGCCGTATACTTTTGCTGCAATATTACTTAATGTCAGGTTGCCGCCGTTGGTGGTCAGGCCAAGCGCACCACTCACGTTCTGAGCGTTAATATTGCCACCACTGGTATGCATAACAATATCACCATTTAAATCCTGAATATCTATCGAGCCGCCCGATGTATTGGCTTGTATTTTACCTTTGCTGCTTAAGGCAGTGATATTACCACCACTCGTGCGTCCACTAATATTACCAGATAAGTTTTCAAAGTGTATATTCCCGCCACTCGTTGTAAAGCTTTGAGTGCCCTGCAGTGTTGATAACCAGATATTCCCGCCACTGGTCTCTAAGTCCGTGCTGGTATATTTTCCAACATGTATATTGAAAGAAATACTGACAGCTCTTTTCCTGGCGCCGGACACCTTGCGTTTTACAATCGCTTTTAAAGTCCCATTTTCTACGCCGACAAGGAATTCATAATCATTTTTTAAGATTTCCAGAATTTCGTCCTTAGAAAGTTTTCTGCCATTGTTTCCCTGTCCGGAAACTTCCACAGAAGCACTACCCGTGGCGTCACCTGCAAGCGTAATCGATCCGCCCGTAGTAGAAACAGTGACATTTTTAATATCCTTTGTATTGAAACTTTTAGAGAATAACAAGACCTCATTATCCTTCTGGCGATCCCTATGGTAATTGTTTGAAGTACTATTTGTCCATGAAATAGATGTAAACATAATGCCAGAGGCAAGCAAGAACAGAAATGATTTTTTCTTTAACAGAGAGAAATTTAGATAAGACATAATTGATATGATTTAATTGATTTGACCCCTATTGGTCATGCATGCCTTTCTCAAACTATGATGCCAAAATAATAATTAATTGAAAATCAGGTTGTTCTAAATTTAGTGGATTTTTTATAGTGTCCGGTCCTGATACAGGGAGTGTCCGGTTTCAGGACAATCAAC
>DATJDF010000621.1:0-1641 GCA_035497555.1 Arachidicoccus sp.
AATGGGATTCCGTCCACCACAAATAAAGGAGAATTAGAGGCCGTCAAAGAACGGACTCCGCGAATATTAATGCTTCCCATCGTACCCGGGCGTTCGGAGGAAGTGATGTCGACACCGGCAACTTTACCCTGCATGGCCTGCAAGGCATCTGTTACAGGACGAGACTTGATTTCTTTTTCTGTAATGCCCGCGATGGCCCCGGTCACATCCTTCCTTTTCTGAGTTCCATAACCTACAACCACAATTTCATTCAATGTATTGTCCTCTTTTAAGGAGAGCATAACATCGATCTTTGTATGGTTATCAATCGGGACTTCTTTACTTTGATATTCAATATGGGAAAAAACAAGAACGCCTTGGTTCTCTGACACAGAAAGGCTGTAATTCCCCTGATTGTCCGTAACAACACCTTGTTTGGTACCTTTCAAACTTACAGAGACCCCAAATATGGGTTTCCCTGTACTATCCGTTACCGTACCGGTAATGATAATAGCCTGCTTAACGGCAACAATGGTTGGATTGTCCGGAACAAAATTCAGTTCGATGCCTGCGTAAAAAGCTGCATCTTCGCTCGGTTCACCCGGCAGGTCAAATAAGGCTTTTAATAAAATATGATTTTTGTTTACGTCGATCTTTGGAGCCTTAGGGGCGGCACTTACTGCGAGACTCGCAGTGATCATCATGACAAATACTAATTTCGTTACTAATTGTGCTTTAGACAATTTTTCCCTAATGGACAAAACACTGTAACATGTACATGGTTTCATTTTTTCGCAAGGTTTATGGGTGTGGCAATAAAATGGGTTTAGAAAACGCCTGATTTTTTAGGGCATTTATCCAGTTTGCCGGTGGTTTTTCAAGCAACATCGGCCTGGAATCTCTGCCGCCTTATGGTTTATTCCTTTGTTTCATTTACTTCTTGTTTTTAGATTTGAAATTTAAATTAATAGCTGTGGGTCAAATACGGCATCATACAAAATTTTTACTGGCAGACTGCATCAGCTTCTACCTATTGTAAACGCACAGCACCACCATTAGGTAATAGCCATTTTGAATCAAAATTGTAACTAATCCAGGCATTCCACCGACCGAAGCACATACCCCATGTCAAATAAACAAAGAGTAGAAGCTGATGCTTAAATTGAGGCTTCATATTCTAATAAAAAAATACCATCTTCAGGACTATCTATGGCGCTCCACAAGACTGATATCATCAATAAAACAATAAGCACCGGCCTTGCCTTTGGCAAGAAACCCCACTTCAATGGCGCCCTTTCGAATGGGTATTCGATCAATCTTTATCGTAATCCAATCTTCATTCTTTTTCTCAATGCTATATTTGAGACGCTGTCCACTACTTTCAGCGTACATCTCAAGATTTGAGAATCCCGGACTATTTTTAATCTTTGCCGACAGGGTGTAATAACCATCTTTCAACTTAACAAAAGGCGTTGACACTATATGCTGGTATACTTTACGGCTAAAATCAACACTATCGCTGATATTTAAGCTCTTTTCACCGATGACAATCTTTCTTTCCTTTTCAGTATTAAAATGATTCAATACAGGAGAAATAGTGCTTCCAACCGAAATGGGGTTTCCGGATAAAACGACGCTTGTCCAGCCTAATAATTGCTCTTG
>DATJDF010000622.1:0-5588 GCA_035497555.1 Arachidicoccus sp.
TGTATAATCCGACCCGTGGTGACCACCCGTTCCGATTTATGTTGACCAGGCATTCCGAAGGATGTTGACCAGGCAATACTCTAATAAAGAGATACCCAAAATGATCAAAATCTGATCGTTTTGGGTATTTCTTTTCATAGCATTAAATAGATTTATAATATAACTGGCTGACATTCCGACACATGTTGACCACCCTGGGGTGAGATTTCTTTTGTCTGAGTTTTTTGTATTCCCTTCGCCACATATTCACCAAAAATGATCATGAGGCGATGTCACAAAAAACAGCAGAAATGATTCAAATTAAGCAGATCCGACAGCTAAAGAAGGATAATGTACCCATTATGGAGATCGCCCGCCGTACCGGACTGAGCCGCAATACGGTCAAGAAATACCTGAGAAAACTCGGTGCGTTAGATACCGAAGACTCAACTTCCCAAATGAATAAGATTAGCGATAAAGAAATAGCAGCCATTGTCTATAATAACGATGTTGCAGCTGGCCCCACTGATGAACGTTATCTAAAGTTGCTAACTCACTTTAAGTACGTCAAAGGGGAATTGCCGAAGACCGGTGCTAATAGACAGTTATTATGGCATGAGTACCAATTAGAAAATTCCGATGGCTATAAATATAGTCAGTACTGTAACTTGCTGAAGGACTATCTGAAAGACACTAACCCTGCTTATCACCTGGAATACCAACCGGGGGAATTTACGCAGATAGACTTTGCAGGTAAGAAAATGTATTATACCGTTGGGAACGCAGAGGCGAAGATCTCCTGTGAAATTTTTGTGGCCAGCCTGCCGTTTAGTGGTTTAATTTTTTGTATGGCGGTGGCCACACAACGCACAGCAGATTTCGCACACTGCATTGTAGAGATGGTAAAATATTTTGGAGGGCTTACTTTAACAATCTTATCCGACAATCTCAAAACAGCGGTGATTCGAGCAGATAAAGCGGAGCCTGTTTTTACACAACTATGCCATCAGCTATCTGAGCATTACGAGACCACTTTTAGTGCCACAGCCCCCCGCAGTCCGACTCATAAGGCCATGGTAGAAGGATCCGTAAACATAGCTTACAATCATATTTACGGGCCATTACGCAATAGCAAATTTACAAGCCTGGAAGAGTTAAATAAACAAATACGTAAACAGCTCGATCTATTAAACCTAAAACCCTATAAAGGAGCCAGGGAAAGCCGCCGGGATCTGTTTAACCAATACGAAAAATCGACCTTAAAGCCGCTGCCTGAACGCCCCTTTGAATTAATGTATATCAAAGAAGTAACCGTGCAGCGCAACTACTATGTTATTCTCCCGGATAATAAGCATTACTATTCTGTGCCCTATCAATATGTAGGCAAAAAGCTGACTGTCCACTATAACCCCAGGATCGTGGAACTGTATTATAAATTTGAACGCGTTGCTTTCCATGTCAGAAGAAGTACCGAACCCGTGTATAATCGCATTGCCGGACATATGCCCGAAAACCATAAAGCCATGGAGGCCACAAAAGGATGGAATGAAAGGGAGTTTATGCAAAGGGCTGCAAAGGTTGGAAAATATACGGAGCAGACCGCCCATCGTATACTGCATAGTAGCATCTACATGGAGCAGAATTTCAAGGCCTGTAACACGATGCTCCTATTGCAAAACAAATATACCAAAGAGCGACTGGAGGAGTGTTGTAAAAGGGCTTCAAACATTCAACGTCCTACACTTCGGCTTATAAGGGATATGCTGGAAAACAATATGGATAAACAGCCCACACTGTTTGACGACGAAGAAATAGCCCTTCCTGCACATCAGAATATCCGAGGCAGTGAAGCCTATAAATAAGGGGAATAAATTACAGCAAACGCTCCCGCGGGAAGAGTAAGGGTAAGAGATGATTTTCTCAGCATTGATCCTATTAGTTCAAGACCGTCCAATCATCTCTTACCCTTACTCCGAAGCTCAAGCGATCAGAACTAAATTAAAGCACTTTTTTTAAAAATTTAAATACAACAAAATGAACACGAATCAGACATTGGAACAAATGCGTGAAATGGGTCTAAGGGGAATGGTAAATTCCTACAAATCACAACTGGAATTGCCTATTCATCATCAGCTAGAGGGAAATGAACTAGTCGCCCACCTGATAGAATCCGAAAAAATGAATCGCAGTAATGAACGATTGGGCGCATTGCTAAAGATTGCTAAACTTCGCCTAAATGCAACGCCTGAAATGATTGACTTTGAGCAGGGCAGAAATCTCAATAAAGGCGCCTTTGCGTCCTTATTAGAGGGAAACTATCTAGAGAAAGGAACCAATGTTCATATCACCGGATCGGCTGGTTGTGGTAAGTCATTTCTTGCTTGCGCAATGGGCCATAAATCATGTATGATGGGGTATAAAACCAAATACTATAATATGAACCGTCTCATTGAGACCATTTTGTTAGCAAAGGCCGGAGGAACATATATCAAACTTTTAAACCAGATAGAAAAAATACAACTACTGATTTTGGACGATTTTGGTCTTCAGTCATTAAACAATGTAACCAGATTGGCACTCTTACAGATTATAGAGGATCGATATGGTAAAAGACCTATTATTATCACCTCACAATTACCCGTATCAGCATGGCACAAATACTTGGGCGAAGAAACTTTAGCGGACAGTATTATGGACAGATTGACAGGCGACAGCCATAGGATCGAACTCGAAGGGAGCTCACGAAGAAAAAAAAATAACAGATAGAACACGTAACTTTAATATCTTTGATCGTCCAAAAGCTCTTTCAATATTAATCTCTCCATTAGGTGGTCAACATCCTTCGGATTGCCTGGTCAACATCATCGGAATATACATCAAATGCATATTTGAAGGTATCCATCTTATTTGCCTTAGCTTGGAGCTTTAGCGTTTCATCTTCCAGCAGTTCTGCTTCTATCTGGTCGAAAAATAATTTATCGCCTTCTTCGAACTCCGTTCCAAATCGGTCGTTGAGTAGTAGCTGAATTAATCATAGATGACTTTATACAACGGATTAGGGAGGATCCCAGAATTGGATCTTCTGATATCAGTCTATTTGGGGCGTTGTTGATTATTTCATATCGACAGGGGCAAAACGGGTATATAGAGTTTTGGAAAGAGGAAATGGTGGCGTATGCAAAGATTTCATTTTCAATGTTTTATAGGTGTATGCATGATCTGCATAAGTTTGGCTATGTGAGATATGTTCCATCGTTTCATGCGAAAATTGGGAGTAGGGTGCGGTTTTTAATGAAGGAAATTAATTTTTTAAATTAAATTCAGTATTATGATTAAGGAGGAGGAGAAAATAGTGATGCGGGCAATTGCGCTTTGTTTTAAGCCGTATCTTAAGCAGGAGGAGGCGATGATTTATTGTAATCTTGGGCGGACGCAGTTTGCGGTTAGGTCGCAGGAGGCTGGGGTGTATAAGAATGAAAACGGGTATTATAGTAGGGAGGATTTAGATAAGATGTGTATTGGAGAGGCAAATTTCGAAGAAATGCGAGAGGAATTTCAAAAACTAAGTAAAGTCAGGCGAAAATAATAGCTATTACTTTTTATTGGTCACAGAGCTAGTTAAAACTATGCTTTTAGGAAAAGGCTTTGGCTTAGAAAGGTTTGCACTATTAAATAAGAATGTAAAATAAGATAGGAAGTATTTTTGAACTTCATGTGCGTATGGTTTTGCGTACGAAGTGTCTCTTTTACGACGTTATTTAAAGTTGATGAATTATGATATCGAGACTTGTTATGCCAAATTTGTGATGGTTTGGATGTCAGTGTCTTACATCAGAATGATTTTTATTTCGTCGATCATTTTTATTGAGAATTTGATATTATACAAACCTAAGTGAAATATTATCATTTAGCAATAGCAATGCAAAATTAACGGCTTATGGGTTTATTCCAGACGGAACTGATAAGTTTTCCAGTACTTCTTGTTTGTCGCAATTCTTTAAAAAAAAATAGAAAGTTGAATCAATCACTTTAACCGTACTGGCGCCATTATCATAATCAAATAAAGGTGGAGAAATACCCTTCTTTATTTGTGTTGAAACTAGATTTTTAAGAAAGTTGCCCATGTCAGATGCCCTTACACTCTCTGGTCTATGATGAATTTCCTTTATTTTCTCTTGAATATCTCTTCGACGGAGACCAGGAATAATATGGTCAAACGTTTCATTCAGCAGAACTTTAATATAATAATAAGGAATGTATAAGGGAGTTTCATCAGAACTTTTGCCCTTTTGCTCTATAAATGTTTCTAGGCATCTGATATGACGACTAGAATAATCTTCGAGTTTTTTTCTAATTGCAGTATCTACATTATCTTTTGTTATTTCCGTATAGCATTGTTGAGTTTCGGTTATTCCTGCAGCATAGCAGGCTTCTTTACATATTTCTTGAAAAACACCGACACTGTCGAAGCTACTGTCAATAATATATTTAACAACATTTTCTAAACTTGCATTTAGCAATGGAAGTCCTTGACTTACAATTTTCTTTAGATCCTCTTCTTCCCATGGTTCTACAGGAACTTCAATTATTCGATCTACTAAATCGCCATTAAATTGAGCGAGTCTATTTTTTTCTCTCCAAATCCCCAGAATAATAAATAGAATGTTATAATCTTCAAAAATCCTCAAATCGATAGCCAATTGTCGCTGAATATCTTCGTTCAAGTAGTGAAAATTTTCTAAGATAATACGTTTAGTAAAAAAAATAGATCTTAATAATTCGGATAAATCCTGGGAGAGCGCTAGATTATACTCAACTGTTCTATACATTTGGCTTGTGCCTTTTTCTTTTGAGAGACTCGCTTCCGTTTTTGCATCAGCTCCACCTAGAAAAGGGATTTTTATTTTGGCTTTTAAGCCGACTTTTATTTCACCATTTACCAATGTTGAAATTTCATGCGATTCTAATATTTCAATTTTTAACTGCCTTACAATAGAGTTAAATAAATCAAGTGTTGTTGATTGTGGTGAACAATTTACCTTTATATAATCGGCTTCATTCAAATGTTTATTTGTGAGTGATGTTTTTCCCTGCTTTGAAGCGCCATATATGATTATGTGCTTATTTTTTTGTAAGCCTTCAATAAAAAGTTTATCGACATTTGGCCGTTCTATATAGGTATCAATGACTTTATTTGAAACTCCATATACCTGATTTGTTGATCTTGTATTTGATATCATGTTTATTCGTTAATTGAGCTTTTATCTATTGGTCTAAATAGTTCCGCCTAACATCAGGACTGCAAGAGTTGTTACGTCCGCTGTCATCGTGCAAAGCAAACAGATGCTGATTGGTGAGTTCTGAATAAATTTGTTTTTTTGCTTTTAATGGGGTCAATATCGAGTCTATGAAATGGTTAAAGACACTTTGTCTTGTCGCACAATAGAAAGTAGGTGATCTGGCAATGGCTCCGGCTTGTCACCAAAATGGCAAAAATGATGGAAAACAACGTATAGATACCACTTAAATCCCATCGTTTGTTTGCTTCGGTATGTACACTTTTCAAAATCTTTGCCGGGACTTTTGAAAAATAATAAATAAAGTCGCCA
>DATJDF010000623.1:0-15250 GCA_035497555.1 Arachidicoccus sp.
CCTATCTACGAATGACTGATTTACAATTGGGCTATCGCTTCAAACAGATAAAGAAGTTGAGTAACCTGCGCCTTTACGGTGCAATACAGAATGTTTTCACATTGACAAAATATAAAGGGATGGACCCGGAAATCAGCGCCATTCCAAGAACAATTGATGGGGTTTCTACAGGAAATATCTTTGAAAGAGGCGTTGATAATGGTTCTTTCCCTTCACCCCGTACGTTTATGGTTGGTTTGCAGCTGTCATTTTAATAATAAATAAGAAATCATGAAAAAAATACTGGTCCTGGTAATTGTGCTATTTTCCCTTCAGTCATGTTCTAAAAAACTTGATCTAGTTAATCCGAATGCACCCAATCCCGGTGAATTTTTTAAAACCGATGCTGATGCACGCTCTGCGGTCAACAGCGTTTATAATAGCCTATATTATGATGGCCAATATCACCGCTGGCTTATATTGGGGGAAAATTTCCGAAGTGATGAGATGTATGCAAGCGGTCCCTGGGATCAAATGACAACTATCGGGAGTTTTACCCAGGCAACCATCTGGGAAAATGTTGGCGATCCCTATTGGCATGCATACATGGGTATCTATAGAGCCAATCAGGTCATCGAAGGGTTGACAGACAACACGGAGGTATCTGAGTCTGCTAAAGACCAGGCATTAGGTCAGATATACTTTTTAAGGGGTTTATACTACTTTAATCTTTTAAAAATTTATCGGAATATTCCGTTGATTACTGCAGTCCCGAAGTCGACGGCTCAATACACTCAGCCGCTGGCCACACCTGAGGCGATTTGGCAGCAGATAGAAAGCGACTGGAAGAAAGCTGCTGATTTATTGCCCGTAAACTGGCCTTCGGGTGAAGCCGGAAGGGCAACCAAAGGTGCAGCTATCGCATTTTTAGGTAAGGCTTACCTGTGGGAGAAGAAATACAGCGAAGCAAAAGCTCAATTTGAACAGATTATTGATAAATCGCCATACACCTATGATCTGATGCCGAACTATGGTGATAATTTTAATGAAACGGCGGCTGCCAATAATAAAGAGTCCATATTTGAAATTCAGTGGAATACAAAAGTGGGCGGTGCCCAGCCGGGTGCACAGAATGGAGATCCTAATGCAGCGGCTTTACTTAGTAGCGAATGGGCGATGATTATTTCGCCGGTTGGCTTCGGTTATGGCGATGGTAAGGCCCGGCCATGGTTGGTGGATGAGTTTCTTAAAGAAAAAACAGTGACAAATGAAGAAGATCCAAGACTAAACTTGACATTATTATATAAACGGCCAGGGGAGAAAGTTTATGGACTCGACTGGGCTACTGGGATTACGACCGCCGATCAAAACAGTGTATATATCAAAAAATATACATTATGGAGGACAAAATCAGGCTATAATGCAGCTTTGGATGCAAAAAATGCAATGCCTTATTATGTTATGCGTTTTGCCGACGTGCTGCTTATGTATGCGGAAACATTGAATGAACTCGGCGAGACTACAGCTGCCTATGCACCGATTAACAGGGTTAGAGGAAGGGCTCATCTTGCCGACCTTACAACGGGTTTGACACAGAAAGCCATGCGTGAACAGATTGCCCATGAACGCGTGACTGAATTTTGTGGAGAAGGTGTCAGGTTTGATGATCTCAGGCGTTGGGGATGGTTGGGTGATCCTATCAAGTTGGCACAATTAAAGCAGCATGACCCGGAGTTCAAAACTTACCTGCCTGGCCGAGAATATTATCCGCAACCGCAGAATCTGTTAAATACAGCCGGTTATCCACAAAATACCGGATGGTAGTTCTCGATACAGTTTTTATTGTTTTACAGGGGGGAAATCCTAAGAGAACAGCAATTTTTACGCACAGTGCTGTATGTCCGCACAGAAGCACAAACTTAAATTTATGAAACTAAAATGGATTCTTTTTGCCATATTTTGTATGTCTTCATTCTTTTTGCTTGAGTGGGGCTGTACCAAATTCAAATCAACGACCAAAAGTGATTTATCTGCAAATGATGCAGCTATCTATTCTATCACCTCTGGAGCTACGACATGGAGTATGGATCTACAGGGGCCGAATAGTTATGGAATTACGATGCAACTCGGATCTACAATTTATGCGCAACAATTGCCTTGTCAGATCGAAATAATAGATGCATCGGGCGCCTCAAACTGGTATAGAGCACCATATGCTGCTGTGCAGGACTTAGGCGGAGGTCGATATCAGGGGACCGCCACCGTAACAAGCGCTAATGGGTCAAGTTTCAATATCACGGATATTTATAGTCTGACAAATATTGATTTTACGTTTTCGATTGATCGTACGGTTCGTGTTACCGCAGCAGATGCAGATGACAAGGGGTTTTCGTCAACGATTCTTTTACAGCAACCTGTTAATACGACAATGACAGACTATGAATTTTTCGTACCGGGCATTTGGTACAAAAATAACGCATATGTCAATGACCTTGCTCTTGCTACAGATTACAGTGACAATTTTTACTGGTTCAGGGAGGATAGAATGCCATTACCGTTGTTTATGATGAGGCAGCAAAGCAATAACGTCACTTTTTCTATTTGTCACAAAGACCCGGATGGTACAACGTTCAAGGAAGAGGATGGCTTGAATAGGGTCATCGACGGCCGGATGAAATTTGCCTCAGTTGGAATGACTGGAAACACCCAGCCGATGGTCGGTTTATGGTACCCTGGAACAGAAGGGGAAAGAACAGGCGTTTATGGATATGCTGCCAGTCGTAGATGGGCTCCGCGGGCCAACCCGGTTAATGTAAATTTTATTCAGCACTACAGCATGGCAATGCGGATGACCTACGAGCTTAATTTTACTGATGCAATGAAGAATACCTGGAAAGCATATTACCAAATGTTTAACCCACCGGTATATAACTGCGATTTAACTCAAATATATACGGACCAGGTTTCAATGTTGAACGATTACTGGAACATTAGCAATGGAGTCGCGGGTTTTCCTTTTTCTGGCTTTTTAAGCGGCATTGTTCAATATAACAATTTTGATTTAGGGTTTGTTGGCAATCAAATTGCTAACGCCTCTGTTTTAATCCGGGAAGGCAAGAAAAATAGTAATGCAAGTCTGGTTGCTAAGGGGGAGCAGGTGGCACAGTGGTGGGCGGATAATGTTTTTGCGCCCTCTGGATGCCCCCGTAACTGGTACGATCCCCAGCCTGCCACCTGGCGTGGTTATGAAACTTATGCCCGTGTGGTAGCGGATGGATTTTCCGGTCTTTTGTGGGCCTGGAATTTTGAAAAGAAAAATGGCGTCAGTAAATCGTCGTGGTTGAATGCATGTATCCGGGCGGGAGATTGGCTTATTACTCAACAGGGGGCGGATGGCTCTTTCCCGAGGGCCTGGACCTGGAGTACAAATACGGTATTTAATGCAGATAAGACGAATACTTCGCATTTAATTCCATTTTTGGTAGATCTGTATTTGGTTACAAAAGACGTCCGGTATTCCAATGCAGCCCTTAAAGCAGGGAACTATATTTATAATAATGATTTCCAGTTATTCAAATATGTCGGCGGCACGCCGGACAACCCTAATGTTCCTGATAAGGAAGCGGCTTCTTTGGCCCTTAGAGCATTTCTTGCGCTCTATGATCTGAATAAGGACGCCAGGTGGATGGATGCCGCCAGTCAGACAGCTTACTATTACGAAACCTGGGTATACAGCTGGAGTGTTCCTATACCCGCAGATGACGGTTTGGCAACCTATCCTAAGAACCGCAGTTCTTCAGGACTAAGTTTGATTGCTACAAGTAACAATTCGGCAGACTCCTATGCATCTGTAGACGCATTTAATTTTTATAGAATGTATTTATATAAAGGAGACGCTCATTTGAAAGACATGGCAAAAATGTTATTGTATAATACAAAACAGGGCTTAAACTGGGATAGATCCGATCCTGTTGCCGGTTTTGGGAGATATGGGATGATTGAGGAAGCTCAATCGGTTATGATACCCAGAGGCCATGGGATTGGGGCCTATCTGCCTTGGCAGACATTTAATATGATGGAGCCACTGATTTTGCTTTGGGACGTTTTTGGCGCCAATAGTTATGATATATCAACAATTGATGCGCTGCCAAACAAGAATGCATCTAACAACCATTATTCGGATACGCGGGGTTTTGCTTCAGCTTATTAGCAAGTGTTGATTGTAAAATGAAGAATTAAGCATTTAGATGCCGGGCTGCGTCCTTTGTTAACCGATTATAAAATAGACTCTGGCAATCCCTGCATAATCGTAAAAAATAAATAAAGTATTGTATGAACAGGAATTACTGGTGGATTTTGACGGTATTCGTTTTTTGCACGATAGGAAATGCAGAAGCCCAGGATGTAAAGATTCTTGGGAAGTTGAGCAATGGAACAGTCATATCAGCTGTCCGGTCACCGGGCGCTGGATGGGAGCTTATTTTAAAAGGGCAGGGTCTCGCTTCCAACGTTTATACCCGACCAGTCCAATTAGAATTTTCCGATTCTATTTTAGGAAAATATCCGCTTGCCAGAGGGTACGAACATATAACCACAGTCAGGAATGGCTTTATTGGGCGGGTAAATGTGCGCAAAGATCCAAATGTTGCTTTCAAAGTGGAAGATCGATGGGAAATAGCGGGAATGACTTTAGTTCTTGACAGAAAAGTTCAAGTTATGGGCAATGAGCCTGGAGGCTTCATGTCTGCCCTTACCGTTTTTACCGAAAAACCATGGTCTCGTCCGGATGTCGATATTTTCGCACCTGGAATGATTTACGGAGGAACAGATAACCTTCGCGCCGGCGGATTGGGCGGGCGTGATATTTATGAGGATGGCCGGGGCATATTGATGATCCGTGAAGAACGCTTTACTGCACCGCTATTTGGTGTTCACTTCCGCGATAGCAGTTCTTTTACCCTCATTCACAGTGACGCGACAGGTGGAACCACCATCGAGGACGCGATGGATGTCCGTCGTGGGGATGTCATAGAACCTTTGATAGATGCCGGATTTCAATTCGGCTCTCTTGGTGAGGATGAGTCCGGAAGCTGGAAAGGAGATCCTAAAGAGCCACTGGGCAAAAGTATGCAAGCTGGCGTGAAAAGATATCCGGCGGTTGGCTTTTGGTATCCCGGGACGGAAGGAGAGCTTCGTTCCGGCTTTGGGCCGGCACATCTGATGCGGCGGCGTTTTCATCCTATGCAAAATGGATTCAGCCAGAATTATAGTCTGGTTATCCGGTTTGGCCAGGGTGAGACGATGCCGGCTATGATCAAAAATGTATGGCGTCTGTCCTGGGATTTATTGAAGCCCAAGGCTGAAGGACGTAATATGACACAGGTTCGCAATGTCTTGTTTGATCATCTTGCTAATACGGCAATTGTTTCAGGTGATAGGGCTGTTTTGCCCTTTTTAGCAGATCCGACCTCTGGAAAAATTGTTTCTGACCACCGAAATGGGAGACTGGGATTTATCAGTAAAAATGTGGAAGGGGCAGATTTGCTTTTAATAGAATCTTCGAAAACTGAGGGTACCCGATCGTCGAAATTAAGAGCGTTAGGCCTAAAAATAATGAATACATTCGCTGGCTTAAATTTTTCTCCTCCTGAAGCTTCGGGTATTTGGGTGGACGATGGCAAGCCAGTTGAGGCGATTATTTTTCTCAGACAGCTTACGGAGGATATGGTATATATGCTCAAGGCATGGGAAAGAGAACAAAAACAAGGGCGTGAACACCCTTTATGGCTTCGAAAATGTACAGATTTGGCTGATTGGTTGTTGACACAACAGGACAAAAACGGAGGCTTTCCGAGAGCCTGGGTTAGGAATACAGATAAGGTGGCAATGGCGTCCAGATTAAATAGTTATAATGTATTGCCATTTTTAACAAAAATGTTTCAAGTTACAGGAAATCGAAATTATCTTGATGTTGCATTGAAAGCCGGTGAATTATCTTGGAGGCAAGGGCAACAAAAAGGCATCTTTGTAGGAGGTACTCCGGATAATCCAAACGTAATTGACAAGGAGGCTTCAACATTGTCGCTGGATGGCTATTTGTCTCTTTATGAAGCTACCGGAGATCAAAAGTGGTTAGATAGGGCAACTGTCGCGGCAGATATTGCTCAGACCTGGATTTATATTTGGAATGTTCCTGCCACAGAAGGTATTGAAGATAAATATTTAATCTGGAAGCGGGGTGTTTCCACAGTTGGTATGCAACTGATCGCTACCGGGCATTCCGGGGCAGACTCCTGGATGAGCCGCGATGCGGCCAACTATGTCAAATTATATAAGTTTGGCGGCGATGCCCATTATTTGGATGTTGCCCGGTTACTATTGTTAAATACCAAAAACATGATTGCAATGCCTGGGAAATTATACGATTTCGCTGGCCCTGGCTGGCAGGACGAGGCCTGGGGGTTTGTTGCTCCGGGACCTTCACTTCCTGGTAGTAGGAGGGTTTGGTTGCCTTGGATGACGATCAATCACCTAAGAGGAATGATTGATATTGAACAATTGGACGGCGACCTCTATACGCAACTCACTGACTTTGTCAGATAGGACAACTGAAAGAATTTAGTCCATAATTAAGTAGGAAGTTCTAGATAGGGATTTTGAAAACACAGTAGGTGATAATTGCACGCTAGGTTCAATCGTGTTGGTAAGAATTTAATGGAACCTAAAAATAAATGAAATAAATTATTAAGGTTTTAAGTCCTCTAATCAATAATTGGCGATATCGATTGAAAACCTATTGATTTGATCGCTGATAAATTTAACAGGTTTCGCCTTTGCTTTAATAAACGGCCATTTGAAATCCCTGGCTGCCATAAGGAACGAAAAATAGATTCTGACTCTTGGATCAGAAGCCAATTTAATCAATCAGCAGATTCGTTATTGTGCTGGTCTAATCTCTTGCTTTTTAGTTGAAACTCTGTGGGAGTCATATTAAACTGCTTATGAAAACTTCTTGCAAAATGATGTTGTGATGTGAATCCCACCATATTGGCTATTTCAAACATTTTGTAGCAACCCTGATTTAGTAACTCTGCAGCTCTTTTCAAACGGCTGACATTTACAAGCTCATTCGGAGTAAGATTACAAACTCCTTTAATTTTTCGAAAGAGTGTGGCGCGGCTCATATTCATCGATTTTGCAAGAAATTGAACATAAAGTTCTTGATTTTTTATGTTTTTCTGAATTACTTCATTTAAGTTTTCTAAGAATTGTTCATCCGACTTTGTGTAGGCAATACTTTTTAAATGAGCGGAAGGTGAGGTTACAAAAAATTCCTTCAATCTGTTTCGATTAGTTAAAAGGTTTGAAATTTGGGCCCTAAGATATTTAGGTGAGAATGGTTTTTCAATATATGCATCAGCACCAAATTCCAATCCTTCAATTTTTGTTTCAAGTGTTTTGATGGCTGTCAATAGAATTACCGGTATATGAGAGGTATCGAAATTAGACTTTATTAGTTGACAGAATTCTAACCCATCCATATGCGGCATCATGATGTCACTTATAATTAAATGTACTATTTCTTTATCTAAAATTCCCATTGCATCTTTTCCGCTAAGAGATGTTAAAACATTGTATGATACAAGAAGTTGATTAGATAGAAATTCAAGGATATCCTTTTGATCATCTACTATTAAAATTACTGGTTTCATTGCGTTATTGAATTTTGTTTGTCTAAAATTTAGTTGACTCAGTCATTTGCGGAATGGAGACCATAGTCAGTTCTATTAACAGGAAGCGTCAAAACAAATACATTCATTTCTCCGATAGTCTTTTTTACTATTAATGATCCTTTATGAAGTTCTGCCAAATTACGTGAAATGGCGAGCCCAATTCCTGTTCCATGAAAATCATATGTTTCCCGAAGCCTGAAAAAGGGTTCAAAGATTTGCTCGCTTTTCTCCTCAGGGATTATAAACCCATCATTACTGACCTCTATTGTAAAGGTGTTTTCATTAATATCATGAATAAAATTTGTCGTCACAATAGTTGATGCATATTTGATGGCATTGCTGTACAAGTTATTAAATATTTTTAACAAAGCATCTTCATCTGCTAGAATATTAAACTCGTTTACCGGTAGGTGAAGGTGATAGGCTAAATTTTGCAGCCTGGCAAGTGAAGAAAAGTTGATATGAGTGTTTTTCAGCAAAGCAGCAATGTCTATGGGTTTAAAAGAGAGACTGAATCCCTGCACTTCGGTTTGACGAAAGTCCAAAAGCTGATTGGTCAATTCAAGTAACCGTGCTGTATTTCTTTCCATAATAATCAGGTCTGTCCTGATGGATGGTACTTCGTCAATATTTTCCATTATACTTTCCATTGGCCCTTGAATAAGTGTCAAAGGAGTTCTGATTTCATGTGCCACGTCAGTGAAAAAACCGATCTTATGCTTATAGAGTTCTTTTTCTTTCTCGAGCTGCAATTTTTCAAGCTTCCTTATACTTCTAAGGCGCATTGTCTTATTGTAATATAAAATGCCGGTAATTAGTAATGCGATGCCTGTAACAATGTAGAAGGCATAGGCTGTTTTACTCGCCCAATAAGGTGGGCGTATTGTGATCTGTAGTGTTCTTTCCTTGTTGTTCCAACGTCCGCTACTATTGGATCCCTTCACCCGAAAAGTGTAAGTTCCTGCCGGAAGTTGGGTGTAGTAGACAGTTCTATTGGTTTTTAGATATGTCCAGTCTTTATCAAGGCCATCCATCATATATGCATACTGATTGGTCAGCGGTGATGTATAACTAAGTGCGGAAAAGTTGATACCCAGTGTTGATTGCTTATAATCCAGCGTGATCCCGTCTTCGTAAATAATTGATTGCTGAAATTGAGATGTCTCGTTGTTTATTACTATATCTTTATTGTTTACCTGAAGATTTGTGATGTGAATGGGAGGAATAATTTTATTTTCTGAAAATTTGTCTGGATTAAAAGATATTAACCCTTTGACGCTACCAAAGTACATGTTTCCTGAGCTATCTTTAAACGTTGAGTTGATATTAAATTGATCATTCAAAATCCCCTCTGCTGTCGTAAATAGTTTGGACTTTTTTGTTGAGGTATTGAACCGGATAAGTCCACTGGTCGAACTGATCCATAAGTTATTGTGTTTGTCCTCCAGAATTCCAAGCAAAAAATTGCTTGGCAGGCCTGTTTGAGTTGTATAGGCTGTGAATTCTTTTTTGATTGGATTATACTCACAAAGGCCTTCTCTGGTTGTATACCAGAAGATGCCTTTGCTATCCTTGAGCTGGCCATGTATAAAATTATTATTTAATGAGTTTGGATTGTTTGGTTGATGCCTGAAATTACTGATAATTTTATTTTGCTTTGTATCGTAGATAAAGATACCCTTGCCCATGGTGCCTATAGATAATATACCTGGAGCTATTTCTGCGGCGCAGTTTGTGTAGAAAGATAATGCTGGAATGACTTTGAAGCTGTCATTCTCCTGATTGTATTTATAAAAATAATTGTAGGTTCCCGCAAAGATGTCGCCTGCACTAGTTTTGATAAGCGAAATGATGAAATCGCTGTTTTCCAAACCTTTTTCTAGTGTATAATGTTTAGTTACCTTACCCGTTCTGATATCCATGAGATCCAAACCGTTGTATAACGTGCCAATCCATAAATTGGAGCCGTCGACCAGTAACCCATGAATATCACTAAAAGAAATGCTTCCCTTTTTTTTGCCAGGAATAAAGTGCTCAAATTTCTTCGTCTTCATATTCAATTTGTTTAGTCCTGCCTGTTCTGTGCCAATCCACAGATTTCCATCGCCATCTTGGCGAATTTCATGAACACCATTCCCTTTTAAAGAATTGGAACCGGTCATAGGGAAGTATTTGTTAAACCGCGTATAAGGGTAGGGACAATAGTTGATGCCGCCAAATCTGGTGCCAGCCCAAACTCCGCCTTCTTTATCTTTAAACAAGGCATAAACAGTATTGTCTGACAGCGAAAAGGGATTGTTATATTGTAATTGGATATAGCTATATTGACCGGTTTCAATATTATATCTGATAATGCCGGCTTCTGTTGCTATCCAATATTCATCTTTGTTATAATGCATAAAATCAAAACCATAAACCCTTGTACCGTCAGGATTCTCAGTGATAACATTTTTGCAGGTATTTGTTTTTATATCAAATGTTTTTATCCCGTGATTTTCTGTTGCGATAAATAGAACTCCTCTTTCTGAGTTGTAAATTTTTCTGACTTTATGCGAGGCGGGATTCTTTCTCTCAGCGGTGCTAAATAAAGGATAACTTTGATGACGATTGCTGGATATGGAGAATTTATGAAGGTAGCCTTTTGTGCCTGAAATATAAAGGGTTTCATCGTCAAGTATGCAAATAGAGCTAGCCTGAATACCTTGCTTATCAAAACATTGGACATGTTGAGTGCTCGGATCAAATCTGAACAGGCTTTTTCTAGCAACGACCCACAAGCGGCCTTTTGCATCCATTTTAATAGCCTTAACGGGGCTGCCTTTAGCGAAAGCTATTTCTCGGAAGCTTTCATGAATACCGTCATAAATAAATAAGCCATTTTCGGTGCCCACCCACATGCGATTGTTCCGGTCAGATAACAGGCAATTTATGGTATGAGCCTGTAAGCCTTCTTTATTAGTAATGTTTTTTCTGAAGACCTTAAAGTTATAGCCATTAAACCTATTCAATCCATCAATTGTACCAAACCACATAAAACCGTCTTTGTCCATTTCGATTGACTCGATCCTGTCATTGGATAAACCATCTTCTACTTGATAATGTGTGAAATAATAGGGCTGTTGTGCAAATAGATGGGAATGTAAACAAAGGAATAGAAATATAGTGGGTAATCGCAGCGACATTACATTAGTTTAAGTCTTTTATAAAAGCGGACAATGGTATTATGCACAAGTTATACTATTGGTCAATTTTTACCAAAAAACCGCGTCATAATATTAAACTGCATTTTTTGATTCTGAATCCGTTTGGCCCTAAGGGAATCGTCTTTTGATTGCACTTTAAGAGTATCACAATAGGATTTAGGTTGGTCTCAATTTCTATCCATATAGTCTCAATGTCAATTCTTTGACACGAAAGCACTTTTATCCTATTTATCTTTATGTCTGGTTACTCTCAACAGCGGCTCTCGGGAACAAAAAAAACTCAAAACAAAGTTCTGCGGATCGTGCATTTCTTTTGAATTCTATGGTTTTGAAATTGGTTATCTTCTATATAAATAAATTAATATCATGATTAAAAAAATTATTATTGCTTTTGTTTTTGTGAACAGCTTAAATGGGTTGTCGGCTCAGAATGCACGTATCAAGATTGATCTGGATCGAAAAATTGGTAAAATTGATTCGATGATTTACGGAAATTTTGTTGAACATCTAGGACGTTGCGTTTACGGTGGCATATATGATCCCGTGTCAGAACTTTCAGATGAGAACGGAATCAGGAAAGATGTTCTTGCGGCGGTTAAGGAACTACATCCCACAATTGTAAGATATCCGGGAGGAAATTTTGTATCTAATTATCATTGGTTGGACGGCGTGGGCCCTAAAGCGGAGCGTGTTGCGAGATTAGAATTAGCCTGGTCCAGACTCGAGCCAAACACATTCGGCACCAATGAGTTTGTTGAGTTTGCGAAGCTTGTCGGGACTGAACCATATTTTGCTGTAAATATGGGCACAGGTACGATTGAAGAGGCAAGAAGGTGGGTTGAATATTGCAATGTAAAAGATGGTCCCTACTATGCGGAGCTTAGAAAGAAACACGGGTATCCTGAACCTTATAATATTAAATACTGGAGTCTTGGTAATGAGATGGATGGTCCTTGGCAAATGGGACATATGAATGCGGAAGATTACGCAAAAAAAGCGAAGGAAGCAGCCAAATTAATGCGACTTACTTCGCCGATGATCAAACTCGTAGCAGCCGGATCATCGAATTATGGGCCGGATGCAGATCCCGATCACTGGAACGAAACCATTCTTGCTGAGTTGAAAGATGTTATTGATTATATCGCATTACATATGTATGTTGGCAATCCGGACAGCAATTATTACAATTTTTTGGCGACCCCTCTGGTTTTGGAAGCGCGGACCAGAATTGTCAAAGGGATGATCGATCGCGTCATGCAGACGGCCGACCGGAGTGGGCGAGATCCGATTTATATTGCCTGGGATGAATATAACGTATGGTATCGGGCCAGAGGGGGGGCGGACGTCGTTGGAAAGAATGCATTGGAGGAACGTTACAATCTGGAAGATGCCCTTGTAATCGCTTCTTTTCTGAACGCATTTATCCGAAATGCCGATGTTGTAAAGATGGCAAATTTGGCTCAATTGGTAAACGTCATAGCTCCCATATTTACAAGTGAAAAAGGGATGTTCAAACAATCAATTTATTATCCTATACAATTATTTGCCCAAAATGTTTTTGGAACTTCACTTGACGTAGTGGTGGATTGCAAAACATATAATACCGACCGTTTTGCCCTTGGTCTGAGCGAAACGACAAGTCAGATAAAGTCGGTACCTTATTTAGATGTGTCGGTTACCAACAATGGAGATGAATTATTTATTTGTGTCGTAAATCGGAACAAGGATGAAGCGATAATGACGGATATTATCTCCCAGAATGGGGACTTTAAGGGAAGTTTTGAGGTTTCTGAGGTAAACGGTCCCGGTATCAAGGCGACAAATGATTTTGGAACTGAAACGATTAAAACCGTCAAAAAACCTTCTATTAGTGCAAACGGAACCAAATTGACCTATAGCTTTGCACCACATTCCTTCACCCTGTTAAAGGGGAAAATCTCTCGCAGTTGAGTTTGACGCTGCTGTCTAATGGTTGAAGCTTGTCGTTTTCTTCTTTTTTTAATCTATTCTTTCATTTAAAAATTAAACTGAGTCATGAATAATCTTCGCTTACTGTTCTTCTGTTCGTTATTTTTTAGCTATACTATTGTTGGTGCGCAGGTTGAAATTGAGCAAGGCACCGTTCAAAAATCTCGGGATGTGCATTTTAATCCGAAGTTTCCACCAGTCCATGATCCAGTCATGGGAAAAGATGGCGATACCTATTATGTATTTGCGACTGGCAATGGCATTAGTACACTTTATTCTAAAGATCTTATAACCTGGAAAAGGGGCAAACCCGTATTTGATTCGACCCCGGGATGGGTAAAAGAGGCCCTGCCTAATTTTAAAGGGAATAATATATGGGCCCCAGACATCATATTTTACAAAGGGCTGTATCACCTATTCTACTCCTGTAATGCTACTCCTGGGATGCCGGACGCCGCTATTGGCCACGCAACAAATCCTACACTTAATCCAAATAACCCTAATTTTAAATGGACAGATCATGGAAAGATCGTACAATCGGTTCTTAACAGGGATCTCTGGCAGGCAATAGATCCAAACGTGATCGTCGACGAGGACGGAACTCCTTGGTTCATCTTTGGGTCCTTTTGGGATGGGATTAAAGCCGTAAAAATGACAGATGACATGATGAAATTAAAGTGGCCGGAGGAGTGGCATTCGATTGCTCGGCGGCCAAGTACACAAAAACTCTATAATTACGGCTTGAATGACAGCCAGATTGAAGGCGCTTTCGTCTTTAAGCACGGGGAATACTACTATCTTTTTACGTCATTTGACATGTGTTGCAGGGGTGTGAAAAGCAATTATCATATTGTAGTAGGCAGATCAAAAAGTGTCACTGGACCTTATCTGGATCGCTCAGGGTTTTCGATGATGGATGGCGGTGGAACTGTAGTGGCAATTGGTGATGGCATTAGATGGGCGGCAGTGGGTCACAATTCGGTTTATCATATCGGAAACAAAGATTATCTCTTTACGCACGCATATTCCATACCTGACAAGGGCGTTTCTGAATTGGTAGTATCAGAAATCAAATGGGATAGTGAAGGCTGGCCAATTTTACATATGCCCAATTAGTGCCGGTCGTTAAAATTGAAACTTTTACGACAGTATGCTTTCGAGATTTTCCAATAGGAATGACAACGGCTTTAGCTTTTATTATCAAATCATAAAATAAAATTGTGATCAATTATATCCTCTCTCAAAATTAGGGAAAATATTTATCATGAAATTTTTGTAAATCGCGTTGATTTGAAACACATCGTCATGATTAAAATTTTCGAAATCTGATGATGCAAAATGACTTATGATTATTGATATTCCTGCATTTTTAGAACTTCATGAATGGGCAATCCTGATAAGTTTAATTTGTAGATTTTATGATAGTGAGGCTTAAAAAATTTTCTTAAAAGGACGGTTATTGCTTTTGACGAGCGGAAGCTTAAGATTACAGAGGTGCAGGATAAAATAAGTATACAGCTTAAATCTCCTCGGGAAAATGCAATTTTGGGTTAGCGTGTATGACCCTTTTTATAGACCTGCAAAACGGTAAGTGTGACCTCTTGGTGCGAAATGGGCAGCTGGTTTTCAGTTGTCTACGTCTCATCCAAAAAAAAATGATTGATTCAACGGTCGTGGGCGGTGTGATTTTGGTATCTGGTATGCAAAAAGTGATTGCGGCCAGTAATTTGAGTATTAGCCAGAACAAAACCTGCACGCTGATCTTTCCGGCAGCGATCCGGAGCGCTGACAGGGGAGCAGGGTATGTGCTGGCTGAGCGGGTTAAGGGGGCAGAAAACTCCCTGAAGGTTAAAGCCGGGAGACCGGATTTTAAGCCGTCAAGTCTGACCGTGATTACCACGGATGGGCAGGTGTTCTCTCTTCTGGTCAGCTATACAGCGCATCCGCCGTATCTGGTGCTGGATTTTAGGGGCAAATGATCAGGACGGTCCACTGTTCATTTTAAGGGTGCTACGCTCAATACCGCGCAGATCGAGCGCAGCGCTGGGCGCGTCAGAGGGGATGCGCCCTTTATAGAAAATGTGGATTTTGATAAGTTTGATCTGGGTTTTAAAATAGACGGTATTTATATTATTAAAGATGTGCTGTTTTTCAGGTTCAGATTCCATAATGGTTCCAATTTTGACTATACGCTTGCTTCTTTACGTTTTTTGTACGTGATTTAAAGACAGCAAAGCGGACTGCCATACGGGATAATGAGCTTAAACCACTGTACATGCATACATGGGACATGCCAGAAGAGGAAATTGGGCAGGTGATCGTAGTAGCCATGCACAGATTTCCGTAAGGATAGTTTTGTTAAAAGGA
>DATJDF010000624.1:0-5453 GCA_035497555.1 Arachidicoccus sp.
CTCGGTTAACGTAAAGGTATTGCTTGCCTTCCTGATAAAGACCGGCCCATTGCTTATACATATATTGAATAGGACTCCATTTAAAATGCGGCAATTCAACTCCGAACTGCATGCCATGGGTATGCCCTGCAAGTGTGAGATCAATAGCGCCATATTCCGGTCTTACCTGTGCATCCCAATGACTGGGATCATGACTCATAAGGATTTTAAAAGGAATTGTTTCAGTGCCCTTATAGGCTACATCCAGTTTGCCATATTTAGGAAACCTTGCCTTCGCCCCCCAATTTTCTATACCGATCAGTGCGATTTTTTGGCCATCACGTTCAAAAATAACGTGTTCATTCATCAGCAATTTCCAACCCATTTTCGCCTGGATCTGCTTTAGATCTTCCAGATTGGCGGCCTTTTCCTGTTCAGAATCCCACTCAACATAGTCTCCGTAATCATGGTTACCCAAAGTACTGTAAACGCCCATCGGCGCCTTGATTTTACTGAACAGATCATGGTAATTTTCCATTTCTGTGGCCCGGTCGTTCACCAGATCCCCTGTAAAGAGGATCAGATCGGGCTTTTCATTCAGGACCATATCCACCCCTTTACTGACAGCGGGTTTATTACTAAAGCTTCCGCTGTGAATATCACTGAGCTGTGCAATTTTCAGCCCTTTAAAGGCATCAGGTAAATTAGGGAACCGCAACCGCACCTTTCTAACCCTGTAATTGTATTTATTGGTCATCCCATACATGAATACGCCAAGGAAGCCGCCGCCAAGAATCATTCCCAGCCATACCAAAAAAGTAGAACGAGGTATTTTTACCTCCGCCTCACGGGCAAGCTCTGATTTAGCCGGCGCTATGCGTCGGACTGTCCAGAAAAGCCCCCGTCTGGTTTCATCTAAAAGCAGGATGACTAAAGTCAGGAGCTTGGCCACCAATACACCAACGAGTATCGTTATGACGTATCTACGTACCTGCTCTTCCATAGACCCAATAAAGAAAAGACTTATTATACTCAGAATGCTAATCCCCCAATGGATTGAAAAAACGACCATTTTTGTTCTGCTGCCGTAATTCTGTGTCAAAAAACGCAGTACAAAAAAAAGATAAGTATCAATAATTATAATGAGCAGGATCAAGATGATCCGAACGTGCAAAAATCTGTACATGAATGCTTTTTTAAGGAGTAGATTTTAACTTCCTTGTCAAATTTAATGCCTCCTGGGGTATTTTCTATGGTATATTGAGTTAATACACTCATTTTCGGTAAAGATTCTGTGAAACATTGTGAAACAATTCGGTGAAATGGCCTACAAAAATTATATTTGCTTACCCGTCAGCAAACGAAATAATTAAAAAAAGTAATATGAAACTTACCTATTATGGTCACGCAAGTTTTTCGGTGGTTATTAAGGGGAAACATATTGTATTTGACCCCTATATAAAAAACAACCCTTCAGCTGCCCATATAGATCTTGACACAATCCAGGCGGATTTTATTTTTATATCTCATGGACACGGCGATCATATTGCGGATCTGGTCGAATTAGCGCAATTAACCGGGGCCAAAGTCATAGGAAACGCTGAAATTATTGACTGGCTTGAAAACAAAGGGTTAAAAAACCTGCATCCCATCAATCAGGGCGGATTTGTGGATTTTGGATTCGGAGCGGTACGTGGAGTGAATGCCATTCATTCTTCAGGATTACCGGATGGCTGTTATGGCGGCAATCCCCTGGGTTTTGTCGTGAATTCGGATGAAGGCAACTTTTATTTTGCCGGGGATACGGCCCTCACCATGGACATGCAATTGATACCTTATTGGTCGACCCTGGATTTTGCCTTATTGCCCATCGGCAGTAATTACACCATGAGTGCAGCAGATGCCGTCATCGCTTCAGATTTTATTAAATGTAATAAGATAGTAGGCATTCATTACAATACATTTGATATTATTAAAATTGATGTACAAGCCAGCCTGGAGCTGTTTAAAAAAGCAGGGAAAACATTATTATTGCCAACACCCGGGGAAACGATAGATTTGTAGGCGTAGACATCGGATATCTGTATCAATATTAGGGCCTAAAGTCTGACCCTTTGGAGGATTATGGTACATGCTTAGACTAAGATTTCCATTTTTTCCTGAATATTAAAATAGTTAATCAGATTAATCAATTCCGCGATTGAAATGCTATCTTTGAAGCGGATAATTTTATAATATATGGCAAGAATCATTGGCGTAGCCAATCAAAAAGGCGGCGTGGGTAAAACCACTACCGCCATAAATTTAGCAGCAAGTTTTGCTGTTTTAGAGTTTAAGACTTTGTTAATTGATGCAGATCCGCAGGCAAACAGTACTACGGGAATCGGGTTTGATCTGCATAATATAACGAAGAGCTTGTATGATGCAATGGTTAATGAAACCCCTGCCAGCGAAGTAATCCTGAAAAGTGAAATTCCATTTCTGGATCTGATTCCCTCACATATCGATCTGGTGGGTGCTGAGATAGAAATGATCAATTCGCCCAACCGGGAAAATGTCCTAAAAAAAGTATTGGAGTCGGTGCGCGATGATTATGATTTTATCGTCATTGACTGTTCTCCCTCCCTGGGCTTGATTACTGTAAATTCTCTGGTTGCGGCCGACAGTGTCGTGGTACCGGTACAATGCGAATTCTTCGCCCTGGAAGGTTTAGGCAAGTTACTGAACACGATTAAAATCGTCCAGAACCGCCTGAATCCGCAACTGGAAATTGAAGGCATACTGATGACAATGTATGATGGCCGGCTTCGGCTGAGTAATCAGGTAGTAAGTGAAGTCAGAAGACATTTTGATCAATTGGTCTTCGATACAATTATACATAGAAATACCAGACTGAGTGAAGCTCCCAGTTTTGGGAAGCCGGTTGTATTATATGACTCTGATTCTAAGGGCGCTGTCAATTATCTGAACCTCGCAAAAGAGGTGCTCCAAAAGAATAATCTGACAAAAATCCCCAACAAAAAGAAGATCATTAAGTAAAAATTTAAAGGATTTTCTACTCCAAGTATTGACCTGGAACTTTATAACTATTAGGCATGGCAACATCTAAATCTAAACCCGTCGTGAGTAACAAACCCAAACAGGGAAAAGAAGCACTTGGTAAAGGCATTCGATCTCTATTGGATAATATTCATGCGGATCTTAAAACAACTTCCGGGAACCTGAATCCGAAAGTTGTGGAAGAAGCGACGACTTCACTTCGTATCAGTGTTGATTCGATAGAAGTTAATCCAAGAAATCCAAGAAATGATTTTGATGAAAAGGCATTAAAGGAGCTGGCTGCATCAATTACAATCCATGACATTATCCAGCCCTTGACCGTTAGCCGTCTTCCATCCGGTCGCTTTCGCCTTATCGCTGGTGAGCGGCGATTTAGAGCTGCCAAAATTTCTGGTTTAAAAGATGTTCCGGTCTATATTCGTAATGCGAACGACGGCGAAGTGCTTGAACTTGCACTTTTGGAAAACTTGCAGCGTGAGGATCTGAATGCTATAGAAATCAGCCTGAGCTACCAGCGAATGATGGATGAATTGAATTATACACAGGAGCAGGTTGCGGAGCGAATGGGGAAAGAAAGAAGTACGGTAGCCAATTATATCCGGCTGCTTAAATTGCCTCCGGATGTTCAACTGGCTGTCCGATATGGCATCATCAGTATGGGGCACGCCCGCGCTTTGATTAGCCTGGAATTGGTCGACAAACAATTATATGCTTTTAAAGAAATTAAAGATAAAGGCCTGAGTGTTCGCCAGACCGAAGCCCTGGTTCGCAGTATGCTCCAGGAGCGTTCCTCAGATAAAGGCAAAATGACTACGGCCTCTACCCTGCCGCCCGCTTATAAAAAAATTGAAGATCACCTGGCCTCCCATTTTGGCACAAAAGTAAAGCTTGCACATAGCAAAAAAGGCAATGGCAGCATCCTGATTGAATATTATTCTTTACAGGAATTGAATAAATTACTGGATGCAATGAATGTTCAAGTGGGTTAACGATAACAAATGCAGTATTTTCCACCTTTTAGCGCTTTATTGGTTGTGGGCGTAATAATCACCAGCTTTTTTTGTACAAATCTGGCTAATGGTCAGACGAAGGATACGGCTACCGGATCTCCAAGGCCCCAAACTTTGCCCGCAGGATCATCCGTCTCGCATCAGCCGCCGCGCCCAGACCTGAAAACGACGATAGGCTCTGACAGTTCTATGGCAGCACTGAAATCTGCTGATCTTAACCGCCAGGATCGGGGGCAAGCACATAAACAGTTAATCCCGTCAGATACAGTTAAAAATCCAGTGACGCCTGCCGTGGCCGCACCGGACTCATCTGTTCAACCAGGTGCCGATAGCATATTACAAAATGCACTGATGCCGGTAAGCATTCATGAGGAGCCAAAAAAACAGCATACACCCCAGGGTGCTACACTGCGTTCGCTGGTACTCCCCGGCTGGGGCCAGGCATATAATCATGAATACTGGAAAGTGCCCCTCGCAGTAGCCGCTGTTGGTATCCCCATTTACCTGTTTATCGACAACAACAAAGAGTATAAATCTGCAAGATTTGCCTATAATACCGTTTTTGAAGAGATGCCCAATGTCTCAGGAGGCAAGGGAAAATTAGATCCGGCCAAGTTCGCTAAGATGGACCCTAAATTTCAGGAAGCCTATAATACGTATAAAGGTGTCGGTGGTAATTACGTGACCAATTTTTTATCAACTGTGCAGAATTACCGAAATACCTTCCGTCAGTACCGGGATTATTCCATCGTTGCAGCGCTATTGGGTTGGGGACTCAATATTGCAGACGCCACGGTATTCGGTCATTTGCGCGGATTTGACGTGGGCCCCGATCTGAGTATGAAAATTAGACCCGTTTATTTGCAGTATGCAAGAATACCGGGCGTTGGGTTAACGATAAGCCTCCGGTAATAAATCCACAGTTGTGTTAATTTGTGGCAGTTATTTAGGATGCTAAAATTGAAAAATTGAAAGGATTCAAAAATATAATATAAATAATAACGTATGAAGATCGCGTTAATTGGATATGGGAAAATGGGACAGGCAATTGAAGAAATCGCAGTTTCCAAAGGCCATGAAATCGTCTTGAAAATTAATATCGACAATACAGAAGACTTTACACCGGAAGCGATTAAGAACGCTGATGTAGCCATTGAGTTTACCGGTCCCGAGACTGCGCTTGATAATATATTAAAGTGCGTTGAAGCCGGGGTCCCGGTGGTAGCAGGTTCCACCGGCTGGCTGGACGCCTGGGATCAGGTTACCGAGGCTGTTAAGTCTAAAAATGCTGCTTTTTTATATAGTAGTAATTTCAGTATCGGTGTGAACCTTTTCTTTGAGGTCAATAAATATTTAGCCTCGCTAATGGCTGAGTATCCGGATTATAATGTCGCGTTAGAAGAA
>DATJDF010000625.1:0-5099 GCA_035497555.1 Arachidicoccus sp.
CCAAAGCAGAAGACATTTATGCGCAGGTTATAAAGGATGCTAAAGACGCCATTGCCAAACTTAAGGCTCCTCAGAAATTCCCACAATCTGGCCACGCTTCGAAAGGAAGTGCCACCATGTTGCTGGCAGATGTTTATATGACCCAGCATAAATATGCAGAGGCAGTAACCCTGTTGGAATCCCTGTCTGGTATGGGTTACCAAATTTTGCCCGATTATAGCGCCGTGTTTTCCACTTCCAACAAAAACAACCGTGAATCTATTTTCGAAGTACAGTATATGCAGGGTGTACAAGGTGGGTTACAAAGTAATTTTATTTACAAATTCCTGCCCAGAACCCTGGATACAAAGATAATAACAGGGGTCACTACTAATACGAGCACTGTCGGTGGTTGGAATACACCGACCGATGACCTCATTGCCAGTTATGAACCTGGTGATAAACGTTTGGATGCCTCTATCGGAATTGTTGAAGGGGCTTATAATGCCAGCGACCTATTTGTATATAGCGCGGATAAAAGTATTATAGGATATACTCCAGCCCCGGGAAAGATAGGTATTCCCTATACCCGGAAATTCCAGCACCCATCTGAGACATCCAATAATACAGATGATAACTGGCCGGTTTATCGTTATTCGGATGCTTTGCTTTTACTTGCGGCTGCATTGAATGAACAAGGGAAGGGACCCGAGGCGCTTCCATATGTTAACCGGGTCAGATCCAGGGCAGGTCTGGCTGAGATTGGAACAACAGGCAAAGAAGAACTGCGGAAGATAATCTTGCATGAGCGCAGAGTCGAACTGGCCTTTGAAGATCACCGCTGGTTTGATTTATTGCGAACTGGAAATGCGATAGAAGTGATGAATGCCTACGGGAAGGTCATGAAATCTACATACAAATACCTCAATCCAGCATCCTATAACGTTACAAAAGACCGGTTGGTTTATCCTATTCCGGAATCGGAAATGGGGCTGAATACTTTATTAACACAGAACCCCGGTTACTGAGCCCGAAGGGGCTCGTCAGCCTGTTTTTCATGTGCTCAGCCAGGTGGCGATATCGGTGGATTATTTCAAAGAACGGGCCTCCTTATGGCCTACGATTTTAATCCACTACTCAGATATATGGGATTGACATTGATTGATTCAACTTAAAAAATAGTGATAATGAAATTATCTATTCGGCTTACAGTAGCCCTGTCTCTTATGCTTCTTCCCGGTTTGCTGCAATTAAATATCCTGTGTGCACAGGTCGATACGGTCAAAATTGATTGGGAGAAAACCTTGATGACCTCAAAGACGACACCGACTTTGCAAGTGGTGACCAATCCTATGCTGCAACGGGGTGCTTCTATCCATAATGCCAGTTTCAAGGCGCTACAAGAAATAGGTGCAGATTACGTACGCTTTGTTCCCTGGTTTCCTTATTCACGAATGGCAGTGATGGAACTGCATCCGCCTACAAAGGATAAGACTTTTTGGGATTTTAGTGAGATCGATCCTATGGTGGATGATTTTATGGGTGCGACAAAGGGCCACAGCGTCGTAATGAATTTCAGTACTATTCCGGTTTGGATGTTTCAAACGGCAGATCCGGTTCCCCTGATGGAAAATTTGGACATGCCGCACTGGCGTTATAATCAGGGGGCTGTTTTAAAGGATACCACTTTGAAGCAGGTAGCAGATTATTTTGAGCGGGTATTCAGTTGGTATACCAAAGGAGGCTTTACTGATGAATTAGGGCAATTTCATAAATCGGATCATCATTATCATTTCTCCTATTGGGAGGTTTTGAACGAACCCGATCTGGAACATCATCTATCCCCGGAAGCGTATACCAGCATATATGACGCTATTGTCCTTCGACTGAAAAAGATCTCGCCAGAGACCAAATTTGTCGGTCTGTCTTTGGCGCATGAAACCAATCCGGCATATTTTGAATATTTCTTGAATCCGGCGAATCATAATCCGGCCGTGCCCTTAGAAGGAATCTCTTATCATTTTTACGCAAGGCCGAATTTTAATGGCCAATCAATAGGGGTCTATAATCACCTGTTCTTTGAACAGGCCAATGGATTTTTGGATAGGGTCCGTTATATAGAAAGCATTCGCAAAAGACTGGCCCCTGAGGTATTCACTCAAATAAATGAAATCGGGTCTATGACTTCCGGACACGATTATGAATCTCCAATACCGGATGCTTACTGGAATCTTTCGGGAGCTGTCTATGCCTATCTTTATATTGAGTTAACCAAACTGGGAATTGACGTTGCAGGGGAATCACAGTTGGTAGGGTATCCTTCCCAATTCCCATCGGTAAGTATGATCAACTGGACGACCGGAAAGCCCAATGCGCGGTTTTGGGTATTAAAATTGATTCAATCAAATTTCGGTCCGGGGGATAGACTGGTGAGCACTTACCGAAAATTTCCTCAGGTTGCCATGCAGGCTTTTGTGACTTCAAAGGGCAAACGTTTATTAATGGTCAATAAAAGTGACAGCAGCAGGACCGTTCAGTTACCGCAGGCAGCAACAGGTGTTGAGGCAGAAATGGTGGATGTAAAATCTGGTGACGGCCCGGCAAGGAAAATAATGCTGGGCCAGCCAAAGTTAGTATTGCCGCCATTTTCAGTAACAGTAATTTCTTTCAAAAACTAAAAGCATGCACTCATGGATATAAATAGAAGAAAGTTTATTAAGATGGGTACCGGAACCACCTTGCAGGTGCTGTTGATAAGTATAGCTTCTAAGGCAGGGTTAAGTGCTCCATTTTCTACTATGCAGACGCAACATGCAGGTGAAAATCAATTATTAAAGGATTTCCTGGCCCCGCCGGATGCTTACAAATCTTCTTGTTACTGGTGGTGGTTTAACGGGCTGGTGGATGAAGAAGGCATTACACGGGATTTAGAGGCATACAGGGAAAAAGGGATGGGAGCAGTGTTGTTAGTGAATTCTTCCGGTGGCCTCGGCGGTGCCTCCTTTCCTCAGGGAACTGTTTTTATGTCTGAAGCCTGGAAAACGCTTTATCGGCATGCCATGAAAGAAGCGAAAAGATTGCATATTGATGTGGGGATTAATCTCAGTTCAGGTTGGTGTATGGGCGGCCCATGGATTGATCCCCCACATGCAGGTAGATGGTACTTACAATCAACTTTAACCCTTGAAGGTCCGAAAAGGTTTTCCGGTAAGCTTCCATTGCCCGGTGGTCGTAGTGGATATGATAAAGTGTTCAATCCGCCCGGCTACAAGGCGTATATTGATTTACCCCTAGAAGTGTTGGATTACAGGGACTCGTCCGTTGTCGCGATCTTTCACCCTAAGGGCGCTGGTAATATAAAAATATCCGGGGATCGGACAAAGACTCTGGATGCCAAAACCAATCACAGGGATGCCAGTAATTTTGCCAGGGCAAACCAGATTATGGATCCAACCAGGCTTCAGTGGAATAATGAAACTGAAGATAGCCCCGCTCCGATTAAAAGCGTTATCGATCTTTCAGATAAATTAAGGCCAGACGGGTCACTGGATTGGGAGGTGCCTGACGGCCACTGGACGATTGTACGTACCGGTCACCGGATGACAGGATCACGACTGATGATTGCGCAGTCTGAAGCGGACGGGCTTTCTGTAGACTGGTTTGACAGACGCGGTGTACAATTGCAATTTGAAAACCTTGGAATGCTTTTTATCGAAGAGGCAGCCAAAGTAGGCAATAAACCGGCATATTTTTGTGATGATAGCTTCGAAGATGGTTTTCCCAATTGGACACCGGATATTCTAAATAAATTTCGCCGTTACCGGGGTTATGACCCCACACCATATTTACCCGTGTTATCTGGCTTTATAATGGAGAGTGCAGAGATTTCCGACCGGTTCCTGCATGATTACCGCAAGACACTGGGGGACGCTATGGCGGACGAGCATTACGGCACCTTTGCAAAATTATGTCATGACCATGGAATAAAGGTCCAAAACGAATCTGCCGGCCCGAGCAGGTCCGGTACCATGTGCATGGACGGGTTGAAAAATCTGGGTCGAAGTGATTTCCCAATGGGTGAATTCTGGCTGGGTCCTCACCATGAAGATCAGTCTACACTTACAGATGATAAATCCTATGGCGTGTCCCGGCTTGACCTGGGTCAGAATAAAGTGACCAAAATGGTGGCCTCGGCGGCGCACTTATATGGAAGGCAAACAGCCTCTGCCGAAGCGTTTACGAGCTTTAGACATTGGCAGGACGCGCCGGGAATGCTGAAGCAGGCACTGGACCGTGCCTACTGTGAAGGCATCAACCGGATCGCTATTCATACTTCTACAGCAACTAGACCCAGAGATGGGAAACCGGGTTATGAATATGGAGCAGGTACTCACTTTAATCCCAACGTAACCTGGTGGGAGAAATCAGAAGCCTTTTTTGACTACGTCAGTCGCTGTCAGTGCTTACTTCAGGCGGGCAAATTTGTGGCGGATGTGTTATTTTACAATGGAGACGGTGCGCCGAATCTGGTTGCGCAAAAACACACGGATCCTTCACTTGGACCGGGTTATGATTACGATGTCTGTAATGAAGAAGTATTACTGGATAGATTGGCAGTGCGTGACGGACGTATTGTTTTACCGGACGGGATGCGTTATGAAGTGCTGGTTCTACCGGAACATAATACAAGAATGCCTTTACCGGTATTAGAGAAAATTGCTGCTTTAGTAGAGGCGGGAGCATGGGTGGTTGGTTCCAGGCCCAAGGCAGACGCTGGTCTAAAAGGCTATCCGGAGTGTGACCAGGCAATTAGACAGCTCGCGGCAAAATTGTGGGGTCAGGAAGATGCGGACTTTACTAGGATTAAAAGTGATCACCGGAATGGGCAAATAATAGCCGGAAAAACAGTTCGCTTCGTTTTACAGAAAAAAGGCATTGAGCCGGATTTTCAATATTACCCGCCCAAGGACCAAAAAATGGCATATAGGCCAGACAAAGATGCCTTATGGATTGATTTTATACATCGAAGACTGCCTGAGGCAGAAATTTATTTTCTGACCAACCGCCTTAAAAAGCCAGCAGAGGCCACCTGTCGTTTTCGAATACAAAACCGCGTACCG
>DATJDF010000626.1:0-6200 GCA_035497555.1 Arachidicoccus sp.
GCATTTCCACCGGTGGTGGTTTCAGGATTACCAAACATGACACCGATCTTTTCTCTTAACTGATTAATGAAGATACAGATGGTATTTGTCTTGCTGATGGTGCCTGTCAACTTACGCAGTGCCTGACTCATCAATCTTGCCTGTAGTCCCATTTTACTGTCACCCATTTCGCCTTCCAGCTCTCCTTTAGGTACCAGGGCAGCCACAGAATCCACTACGACCACATCTAAGGCTCCCGACAGGATCAACCGGTCTGTAATCTCCAGCGCCTGTTCTCCATAATCCGGTTGGGAAATCAGCAGGTTATCAACGTCTACCCCTAATTTGCGGGCATACGTACTATCAAAGGCATGCTCGGCATCAACAATGGCGCACATTCCGCCTCTTTTCTGGGCCTCTGCAATGACATGAATGGCCAGGGTAGTCTTACCGGAAGATTCAGGGCCATAGATTTCAACTACACGGCCTCTTGGTAATCCACCAATGCCCAGTGCAGTATCTAAACCTATAGATCCAGTGGAAATCGAATCAACAATACGATTCGGTTTCTCATTCATCATCATCACGCTGCCCTTTCCAAAATCTTTATCAATTTTGTCAATCGTTAATTTTAGTGCTTTTAATTTTTCCGCATTTACATTGCTCATGCTATTCGATAATTTATATTGTTACGTGTTTAAGTTCCCAAAAGTACATTATTATTTTGAAAATCAAACTAATCAATTTAGTGTTTTATTTATAATACTATTAGACATATCTATAAATTTCTCTATTTTTAATAAAAAAATTATTTTAGCACAAGGGCTGTGAAAATAGAAAAGATTCGGCAAACTAATCTGATTTTCTTCCTATTTTTTCAGGGTGGGGACAAAAAAGCATCCCTTTCCATTAAAACCGGCCACCATGATGGCTTATTTTTGGAAGGGGATGCATTAATGTAATCAGGATCGTAACTATAATAGGCTCCAGGGCCTGCTACAATTACGTCATATCATCTCAGAATCAATTAAATACATAACGGAAAGCTAATCCGAAACGTCCGGCTTCAAAATCCGAACCATGCGTTAATTGCCAGGCCGGACGCCAGTCAAATCCAAAATTGATGGGTGCACTTGGCACTTTGTATTCCAATCCAAGTGCAGGACGAACATAAAAATCAGAATAGCCATTGCCAAAACCTGCCTGGGGGCCTATGCCGATATTCCACATTAATCCACCCGCATTGCGAACCGGGGCATTATAGGAGTATTCTGCACCAATTAGCGTTAGACCATCGCCAAAGAGAATCATTCCCTGGATGGCATCACTGGAATTAATAAAATGCTTGATACTGGGTCCTACTAAAGTAGCACCATTACCAAAATCAACAAAAAGGCCGGCCGCCGTCCTGTAGTTACTTTGTGCCTGTACTTTCTGGGCACCGGCAATGAGGAGTAAAGCGGATAACGCTAGGAAAATTTTTTTCATACTCAGAATTTAAGTTTGCGATTGTTTAATCAATGAGCAATTTGCAAATTCTAAGCCAGAAACACCCAATTTTAAAATATACCAGTTTTGGGGGATGCCATTTGTTTCTGCGCACCTACACCGTAGTCTTTGTTAGCGCTACTGATTGCTCCACGGTGACGCCTCAGGCTGTTTTGATCACTGTATACTGAGCGGTGTCATCATCAGATATAAATTTGAGGTACTGAGCAGTTAAGCTATTTTAATATTTTTTGTAGCGTTTTCGCCGGCGGCTGCGTTTAGGTTAATAATAAAAAGCTACCCAATTAGTAGCTGCATTTATTCACCAAGTGGATCCACCTGAACCAATTTTTGTTAAACATGAAAACGACATTTTTATTATCCAAAACCAGACAGCGACTGCTTTTACTGCTATTTGCCGCCGCTGTATTATTCACCTCCTGCCTAAAGGATGAAAACCATTATAGTGTACAGGCAGCCGGGGTTGCACTTATTAATGCAGCACCGGGTTCTCCGGCACTGGACTTTATTTCTGATGGCAACAGAAATTACCTTCCAGCCAGCTTTGGATATGATACGGTATTACCCTATTGGGGGGCCTATCCGGGATTCCGTGTTTTCGGGGTTACAATACACGGTTCCAATGATCTTTTAGGGTCTCAGCAATTTCACCTTGAGCCGGGAGATGCCTATTCCTTATTTGTGACGGATACAATAGGAGCAGTCAAATTAGTGCTCTTCAAAGACAGTTTAGATCTACCGGATTCTACCGTCGCTAAAATCCGTTTCGCGAACATGAGTGCCAATGCACCTGCACTAAACCTGGTACTAAAGGGCGAAGCGACAAAGACTATTTCGCAGGTCGTTTATCCTAAAGCGACTGATTTTGAGGAAATTGAGCCAGGAAATACGTATTCTGTCGAGTTAGTTGACGCTGGTAAAAACAAAGTATTAGCAACTAAAACCAACATAAAAATTGAGAAGGGGCATATTTACACAGTATGGGCCAGGGGCATTTATCAGCATACGTCGGATTCCAAAAAAATGGGTATTTCAATGATGGAGAACAGGTAGTGACTTAGTATCCAGCCAACAATTGCCTAATTTAGGCTAAATTTGGCCTTGGCAGCAAGTTCCAATAAGCATTGATAGCCAGGTTAATTTACCTGAAAGTTAAAGGGAATTTCCCTTTAACTTTTCTGGTATAAAGAAAACAATTTTAAATAGCAGGGTCCATTAGGATGAACAACGACGCACCCAGTATTAGAAGTCTTGTGGAGGATTGCAAACAAGGTGACATCTCTTCTAAGGAAAAGATGTACAGGGCTTTCTATGGCTATATAATGGGAGTGATTATCCGGTATGTTCCCGTCACTGATGATGCTGAGGAATTAGTGAATGATACTTTTATGAAAATTTTTAAACACATCAGCAGTTTTGACGGTCCGGGAGATCAGGAAGCTTATGGAAAATCATTCAGGGGCTGGATTGCTAAAATTGGCTCAAGAACGGCGATTGATCATATCCGGAAACAGAAAAACAATTTTAATACCAGTGAAATTGATAAGGTCCAGACATATATAGTAGCGACACCCATATCCATGGATATGGAAGTTGCGGATATCATGCAGCTGTTGGATCAGTTACCTGCTACCCATAAAATCGTGTTTAACATGTATGAGGTAGAAGGTTACTCTCATGATGAAATTTCAAAATTGTTAAATATTCCGGTAAGTAGTTCAAGGGTATTTCTGACAAGAGCAAAAAGTAAGTTACGCAGTTTGTATGAACTTAAATTCAGCGAATGCTGACGGCAGGTTTTAAAAATATTAATGGCAATGGGCAACACAAATATAGTGGCAATTAAGTAGCATGGAAAAAGAAGATAAACAATTTATTGACCACCTGGCAGAGCAACTCAGGACCCATGAGCTTCCTTATAAAGAGGGCTCCTGGGAGAAGTTTCAGCTGCAGGAATCGACAGGCGGCCGTAGTCGTCCTGCCAGGGTCTTCACCTTATTAAAGCCCTGGGTAGGGGTCGCTGCGGCGGCACTACTGATGGTGGCTGCCGGATTGTATTATTACAATACAGACGGGCGTGCAGATAATGGCATCACCCGTGCAGTAACCCATACAGCCCTGAATCAACCTCCTGACAATTACAATACCCAGCCCTTGCAGCAACCGCTGTCACCAGCTTCTACGGGTGCAGCTAAACGCGGTAACGCAGCTGATGCCAAATCTTATGCAGGGTCCGATGCCGACGGGACAAACAAACCTGGACAGTCAGGAAAGGATATAGAAGAATTCACAACTGAAAATAATAATAAAGAGATTAATACAAATGGAGCCCTGGCGCGTAATGCGGAAAATCAGCGGGTGGCGGCAGCGGAGCAGATGGATCCATTAACTGAGTTCAGCTGGACTTCCGTTCCTTCGTCTATTGTTTCCACCACCATACCTAAAACGAGTTCAGTACAATCTGACCCGCAGAGACTAGTTACCGGGATTGAAAAGCTCCGCCCGGCTGTAAAGACAATGGCGCCAGCGCAAATCGCAATAGCCGGGTTCCCTGGATCCGACCCTCAACAATTGCCAGCAGCGCAGTCGCAGCGCACGCCGCAGGTAGCTAAGAGGGGTTCCGCGCCCATTAAAACACCTGCTGGTGCGGCCACCAAGGCTTCCTCTTTTAATGAAAAGGGATATTTTGACCCTGAGGCCCCTCGCACGGCTATGCATAAGTGGAATATGGGCGTTATGGTTATCCCGGCAGTGGGCAACGACAGCAAATTGAATTTGGGTTACGGGGTAAGTGTCGGATACCGGCTGAATAACCGGCTTTCCTTAAACTCCGGATTGGCCTATACAGAAATGAGTGGCTCTAAAACCCCTGGGCCACAGGAGAGCTTTGCTTCCAGTGCCCGCACGCTTTCTTCTATTGAAGCAAATGTAACGGGTCTTAATCTGCCGCTTGAGCTCCGATACCATATTAGCAAAAAGATTTACGTGGGGGCAGGTGTCTCGGCTTTAGCCGTACTTTCTAACGATGTTCAGCGTAATTATGGCATCAACACCGTGCAGAGCACCGCATTTGTTTCAAAAAACGGTAACTTATTGAATTCAGAGCAATTGAAAGCGATTGCCTCTAATTTAAAGACAAAAGAAGTGATTCCTGAAAATCAGGTAGGCGGCAAGGACTTCGCCGGTTTTATGAATTTTTCCTTTGGATTTAACCAGAAACTAAATAAAAAGAAATCTATTTCGATTGAGCCATTTATTAGTGTGCCTATGAGCAATAATTTGAATAACCAGCAGATACGCATGACGGACGGCGGCATCCGTATCAAGCTCGGATTATAATTTAAGCACACGATTAAAGGCTGTTGCTATCCTATCATAAACACGACCATGGCCGTCAAAAAGGAAGCTTGGGTAAACTATCTGGAACTTTACGTTCGATCAAATCGAGGGTTCCAGATCCAAGGTCCAAGTCTAAAAAATTGAGTTCAACCTTGAATTGATCCGAAATCAAAGATGTCTACCCGGTTAAAGGTACTGTTCACTAAACATGCTTTAGCGGGTCCAAAGTTAATGCTGCTAATATCTATTAACCCAGCGGGTATATGCTTTATTGCAATATAAAAAGGCCATCCTTGAAGGAGCACTGGACGCCTTGAACCTAAAAAAAATTTCACGATCATGACCACTGGCCCCCCTGAATATTCACTTCGGTCGGTGGAACACAAATATCAAAGGGAAGCTGCGCTCCATTGAACAATAAGCTTACCGGCCTTAATGCCTGTTTATTTTTTCGTTTTATCCACTTCATTTCTTTTCGAGAGCTCCAAAATCACGGCCCACTGCTCGGCTGTTATAGGACTGACAGATAATCTTCCCTGGCGGATTAAACCCAGGTCTTTCAGCCTTTTTTCTGCTTTCATCTGTGCTAAGGTTACGGGGGCTTTGAGGGGCCTTACCGGCTTCAGGTCCACAGCCAACCAACGCTCATCATCAATGGTAGGATCGGGGTAGGCTTCTTTTACAACTTTAGCAATTCCCACGATTTCCATGCCTTCATTGCTATGGTAAAAAAATACTTCATCACCCTTTTTCATATCCCGCAAATTATTGCGGGCCTGATAATTTCGCACACCGTCCCAAAAGGTTTTTTTATCCTGTATAAACTTTTCCCAGCTATATTTGAACGGCTCGGATTTGACCAACCAATATGCATTCGCCATGACTATATTTATTAATTTGCTGTAATATTCATGGGTTTAAAAATACAAAATTCAGTTTTTTTAACCCGTTCAGTATTGTCAGCTTTATTAAAGATCCTTTGTGATAAAATGTATCCTGCAAATTATTTCAAAATAGAAGAAATCACGCATCCCAGCCACTGGCCAGTACATCTGCCAGATGCAGCGATTGTATGGTGGCGCCTTTCTTTTTTGCGCAACCGTCGATATGCATGAGACAACTCATATCTGTGCTGATCAGGTAATCGGCCTTAGTCGCCGTGGCATTATTAATTTTCTGGTCGGCCATTGCTACACTAATGGAATTGAATTTAACTGCGAATGTGCCGCCAAATCCACAGCAGGTTTCATTGTCCTGCATTTCAACCATCTCTAGCCCTCTTACGTGTGAAAGCAGCTTTCTGGGTTCTTCCTTAATACCACATTCCCTTAGTCCGGCACAACTGTCATGATAGGTTGCCTTACCGACGAATG
>DATJDF010000627.1:0-11406 GCA_035497555.1 Arachidicoccus sp.
TCAGGAGCCATTTGGCCCCGATCAGCCTGGCCGGGCAGATCCTCGCAGGATACAATAACCGTATTATCCTTCGAAGACCAGTAACCGTAAACAGTGTGACCTGCCATGTCACCGCCGGCGGTCCCTTTTTCTACTTTCTTGTTATCCGGATTCACGATCAGCTTTAAACCTACTGATGTATTCATCATCTCCATATCCCCACGGCTATTACCACCGACAAAAAGCGGCCGCGCCTTAATAAAGGTCTCAACAGCTTCTGCCTTGCCTTCATCCTGTGGTATGGGCAGGACAAGTGTACCAGTCACCGTGTCACTACGCACGACCGATTTTACACCTAATATGTGATTTTTAGGTATACCTAGTGCGCTGTGAATAAAACCCTGGTATAGCAGCTCCGGGGAAGCACTCAATACCCAGATTTCAAAGCCATAGGCCTTTAGATTGGCCAGCAGGCTTCGCATCTGAGGATATATTTTTTGCTGATATTTAGCGTGATAACAGTCTACACCCATCCTTTCTACTTCCTCTGTGGTCATGCCGGACAAAAAATCAATCCGGTCCTGAACATATTGCTCACTGGTATTATCCTCATGAGTCAGTCTGTTTATAATATCCATTTTACCTTTTGACAATGGATCTGTCTTGCCCTCATAGGTTGCCACACCGTAGGCATAGAGCGCTTCATCAGCCAGATAATAAGGAACCTGACCGAAAAGCGTACCGTCACAATCAAAAACCGCCACCTTGCGCTCGGTTATCACTTTAGTACTGTTTAAAAAAGCTGCTATACGTTGGTTGACCACAGCGGACCAACCATCCACCGGTACGTAAGTCTGCGCCTGCGCAATTTGACTTGTTGCCAGGCATAGTAAAAAAGAAATAACTCCAAAGGCGAATCGTCGAACTATGGTTTTCTTTCCAAAATCACCATAAAGCATGTCAGATATATTTGCTGATAAATAAATGTAAACTATTGCAACTGTTTAAACAGGTCCGGATAATCTGTAATCACACCATCTACGCCCATCTTTTTCAGGTTAGAGATTTCCTCCAGCGTGTTCGGGGTCCAGACAATTACTTTGACGCCTTTGTCATGAAAGGCCTTAACCATGTCCGGGGTGACGATATGATAATCCGGACTGAATATCGTTGGCACAAACCCGAGTGTGTCTAAATAACCGGTAGCTGTATTCACATTTTTGTTTCCTACCAAATACGAAGTGGCTATCTTAGGATACTGCTGATGTACCATTTTGAGCGCCCTTATATCAAAGGACTGGATCATGGTACGGTTTGCAATACCTTTTGCTTCAATGATTGACAGGGCGGCCTTTACATAACTTGCCAGATCAGTGTAATTTTTGCCATCTGCTTTGGGACTTGATTTAATTTCAATATTATAGTGATTTATATGGTTTTTGGTCTTGGCATAGGCTTCTACCGAATCAATCAAAACGGATAATAAGGGCCGGATAGCCGCTATCTTTTTTTGCCTTGGAAAATCAGGATGGGGTTTTAAACCTACATCGTACTTTACAATGCTATCATAATCCATATTAAAAAGTAACCGGCTTTGCCCATCCTTTTTAGTCATCTCTTTGCCTTCTGGCGTTAGGCAGAAATCACTGCTAAAATAGCTGTCATGGGAAACAACTATCTGGCCGTCTTTGGACATTTGCAAATCCATTTCCAAAGTACAGTCAAAATCAATGGCATTTTTTTCGGAAGCTATTGTATTTTCAGGCATAAGCCCCCGGCCGCCACGGTGCGCCTGGGCATCGAAAGTTGACACACTTTTATTCTTATCATTCTCTTGCGTCTGGCAGGCAGCCAGGTTCAGGAAAACGGCGCCGCAACCTACCAACAGAAAGAAGCGAATGGTACTGCCCATCCTGTCACGGTAGCTATGTTTTCTGATGATGGATGAATTTTCATGATCTCTGCGGGCATCCCGGCCCGACATGTGACTTTTTCGCATAATAATCTTATTTAATTTTAATATTAAGTGTCTTACAAAAAATGGGCACTACCTTACAGGTCATTTCTATAAAACAAGCCTTTAGGCAGCGGCTTAGCTTCGCCCCATATAGGGATCCGTAATACTTTCCTTGCCGGTTTCGACCCGGCCTGCATAACGCCGGCTAAAGTCCCCATAACCCTCTACCTTAACTGTAAAATCGTACCAACCGCCCGAGGATTGCAGATCAAGTAAAATGGCTGATTTTGCACCAGCCGCAATCCTTTGTTTAATTACCGGTTGCTGATAGGCGTTGTCGATGATTTCCACAGCCGCGGAATAGTCCTTACGCTGATTTTGTAATCCTAACAACAATTTTCCGGTTATGCTATGCTGCATCATTCTTTTACGCTCATACTGGCAACTGACCTCTAAGCCGGGATCATTAGCAGTACCGGTCAGTTCTCTGTAGAATCCATTGGGACCGTATACACGCAAATGATAATCTCCGCCTTCAAAATTTTTCAGGGGCCAGGAAGCATTCAACTGCTGGCCGGGAGAGACCGCATAATGCCAGGCACGAACCGGTTCAAAGGTAGACTCACCCGATTTTTCCGCGGCCAGGGTTAGATAACTTCCCGGAGCATAGACGATGAAAGGCACACCGGCGGATCTGTTACCAAAAATATTTTTTCCCGCCTGCAGTTGTATATTCAGTGTTTTACTTGCTTTATCATAACTGCCATCTGCGTAGATCTCATAGGGAAGTGCAGTAGAAGGGCGTACGCCCGGTTCCTGTGAAGGCATCCATTTTGCCTCCTCGGGACGGCGTATTATATCCTGAATTTCTGCCGCCGTTAGTGATTTGTAGCCGGTTGGTGCCGCTTTAAATTTAGCGTTATAGATCCGCTGCACAAATTGATCCCGGTTTAAAAAAGGAAGTTTCTGTTGCGGTTGTTTACTAAAACGGGTAAAGGCCGACGTTAAGTCGCCGCAGACAGCGCGGCGCCAATCGCTGATATTGTCTTCCTTAATGCGGGTTTTGTATTTTTTGTTGAGGAATTTTTCCAAAAACTGTAAGGAAGAAGTATGATCCAGCACCTGAGAGCAAACCTTTCCTCCTCTACTCCAGGGTGAAGCGATGATCATAGGCACCCGAAATCCCAGTCCGATCGGACCGCCACGTGCTTCCTTCTTTCCGATCCCCTGCTTCAGTTCCTGTTCCAGCATAATTTGCTCCATATCTGTTTCTTTGATATCGGGTGAACAGGTTCCCGTTAAAGGCTCTTTGGGATTTGGAGCAATATAAGGAGGAACATGATCAAAATAGCCGTCATTCTCGTCATAAGTCAATATAAAAATGGTCTTCTTCCAGACGGCTGGATTCTTGGTTAATATATCGAGTATTTCAGAGGTCAGCCAGGTTCCATACCAGGGCGCACTCGGATGATCGGAGAAATTCTGAGAAGGAACCAACCAGGAGACGGTTGGCAATTTACCATTATCCACATCACTACGAAACTGATAAAGCACATCTCCTTTAGGCACGACTACGTCCCTGTTTTCGCCATCCTGCGTATAACTCAGGTTCACAACGGAGCGGTAATCCGGATCCTTATCATTTACGGTGAATGCTTTTGCATAAATATTTTTCTGGTAAGGCGTAAGCGTTTGAAAACCATCTTTTGTCCATTTACCCAACTGTTCTTTGGTATCTGCCAGTACCTCTCGTTTCTTTTCGAGTGTCTTCTTCAATTTAGTATCCTTACTACCGCCGCCGGCTACCAGCTGTTGCTTCAAGGCTTCAATATCTTTAGTCAACAGCTCTGCCCTTGACTGAAGGCTCTTTATATAAGTGGGATGAAACCGTACATTATATTGCGAAAGAAATTCAAGCGGGTTACACCCGAAATTGGAAAGCCATGCTCTTTCTTCTTCTTTATATCCACCTCCGGCGTCCAGATCATTCTGGTAAACTTTCCAGGAGACATTATTATCCTCGAGCCTTTCGGGGAATGTCTTCCAGTGTGCTTCTCCATAGGGGATATCATTACGGATAAAGGCCTTCGCAGCCGAAGATTTTTCTGCCCGGATGGTGCCCCCCCATAAATAAAGCCGGTTCGGCCAGGTGCTGGTCATGGCGGAACAATAGTGCTGATCACAGATCGTAAAGGCATCCGCCATCGCATAATTGAAAGGCAAATCTTCCCGGATATAATGTCCTAAAGTCAGTGGCATCTCGTTATACTGTGGATTACCTGATTTCTTCGCCTCCAGCCACCGGTCATATTTACCCAAATTATTGGCATCTACCTGACTGGCACGTGAATGCGGAATGGATCCCATCCATGTAATTTTGCTGTCCTGCATACTGAATCTAAAGGGTGCATAGGTTTCCCCGTTTTTATTTGTTTGCAGCCATACCGGTTTTTTGTCCGGAAGGGTAACTGCCCGCGGATCATTAAAACCTCGAACGCCCTGCAGGGCCCCAAAACAATGATCAAAAGACCGGTTCTCCTGCATCAAGATGACTACATGTTCAGCATCATAAAAATCACTACCGGGATCCGGATCAATGGACATTGCTTTTTTGATGGAAGCAGGTACAGCCGTCGAAATACCGGCCGCGCCGGAAAGCAGCATTGCTTTTTTTAAGAAATCTCTTCTTGTATCCATTTGACAGATTTTTAAAAGATTGTTTCAAAAATAAAGTTGTAAAGACTTCTTTTTTTATTAATTTAATCGTTAATATCTTTTTATGCTTGTGCGATTCATGGTCTAAAGTTATAGGACTCCACCACAAACGTCAAAACATAAACTTAAAAACCCATAACGGTGCCGCATATTAGTACCCGGCAGCCTGTTCTAACGCAGGGTTCAGGTCCCTTTCTGTTTGTGGAATCGGCCACCAGTAATCCCGGGCAGGGTTAAAACTCCTGGTTTCGATCGCTTCATGATTGTAGGTATATATTTTCTCATTCAATGCTTTATCAGCTGTTTTCCAACGGCGGATATCATTATAATACATGCCCTCACCGGCGAACTCGATGCGCCTTTCATGGTGGATCAATTCCCGAAGTTCCGACTGGCTATAAGTGCCTGTAATGTCAGGGATACCGGCCCTTTCCCTAACCAGGTTAATGGCGTCATATATACTTTGATCCGGACCGGCCGCTTCATTTTGCGCTTCTGCATACATGAGCAGGATATCAGCGTAACGCAGCACAATATAATTGGTTTCTGATTGCCCGCCTTTCAGGTCATTTAATGCTGCAGGTGGCTTTTCTTTGTCGTAAATCGTGTATTTTTTCATGCCATAACCTGTGATGGCAAAACGGCTCGGTGTCACCAATATTCCCATGAAAGTATCGCCTGGATAAACAATGGTTCCGTAAAGTCTAGGATCCCTGTTTTCATAAGGTTTTGCTGCATTATAACCCGAATTAGGATCGGTAATCGGAAGCCCGTTTTTCATGTCGTATGCTTCGGCCAGACTCAGTAATGGCGCATTGGTATTATACTGTTTACCAATCAAATCAAAGGAAGTGCCCAAATCGGGATAAATAAACTGTACATCGAAAATAACTTCTTTGTTATTTTCATTGGCCGGTAGAAACAGGCCGCGGTAATTATCAAATAACCCGTAACCAGCGGAGGCGGCCATCGTCATCACCTCTTTGGAAGCTGCTGCAGCCTTAACCCATTTGTCCTTCGCGTTGTCTGTATTAAATAGCGGACTGGCTTCAAATAATAAGACACGCGCTTTGAGACTTAAAGCGGCTCCTTTGGTGGCGCGGCCAATATCCGATTTGCCATACTTCAATGGTAATAAGAGCGCAGCACTATCCAGATCAGCAAGTACCTGTTTTACCACCTCTTCTCTTGGTGTTCTTGGCAGATCCGCCTGCGTACCCCTATTGGGCGGATCCAGGATCAAAGGCACACCGCCATAATAGTTTTCCAGTAAAAAGTAATACAGGCCTCTTAGGAAATGGGCTTCCCCGCGCAACCTGGACTGAAGGTCCGCATCCATAGCGACATCCCCGATATGGGCAAGAAAAGTATTACACCGGCCAATACCTGAATTGCATTGTTTATAGCGGGTTTGAATGATCCCATCGCTACTGGGCATCTGCTTGCCTTCAGCGATTAAATTAAAGCCCATCGCGTCGCTGTAATTATAGGCATTGGGTGTTGCTGTTTCTTCCCAAAGCGGTGTGGCCTCGCCACCATATAGCCCGCTATAGGTGAGAACGGCGTAACAACCGGACAGAGCCGCATCAACCGCAGCCTCGGATTTCCAGAAATTACTTTCCACGTATTTATTATTGGGCGCCGTATCCAGCAGCCCTTTATCACATCCGGTTATTGCCAGGCAAAAACTTGCAAAAACAAGGATGATATTAATTTTTTTCATTTTTCGAATTTTTATCACGAATAGATAGGTTTGCTTAGAATGTTATTTTGGCCCCGGCACTAAAAGTTTTCAGCATGGGATAATGATACAGGGAACTGACATTTACCGTCGTCTCCGGGTCAAAATCCTTGTATTTGGAGAAGGTCAGCCAATTTTCTGCATTGACATAGATCGATAACCGGGAAATTTTCAGTTTAGACAACCACTTAGACGGCAGGTCGTATCCCAGTTGAACATTTTTCAGCCGCACATAGGATCCGTCTTTTAACCAGAAGGTGGAAGCTAAATAATTGTCCTGGCTACCCGGCGTAGTAACAATGGGAAGGCTGGCATTCTTATTTTCCGGTGTCCAGGCATCCGTCGTCCATTCCCAGGTTGCACCGGCTCCATTATTGAATGGAAAGGCTAGATTGGCTGTCGGATAGACTTTAATCCCGGCAACCCCCTGAAAATCGGCATTCAGTGTAAATCCTTTATATCCCATATTCAGACCGAAGCCGAATGTATAAGACGGAATGACAGAGGAGCTCTTGACAATGACACGGTCATCCGCGTTGATAATGTTATCACCATTTACATCACGGTACTTGATATAACCTGCCTTCGTACTGTTGCTCTGAAAGGGGCTATTAGCCACTTCTTCATTACTTTGGAAAAGCCCGATGGCATCCAGCAAATAAAATGAATTAATCGGAATCCCGGCTTTGGTAATGGTGGACAAATTTGTACCAAAATCATATAATATCTGGCCATCAATATCCGTAACTTCATTTTTGTTATAAGAAACACTTCCGTATACACCGTAATTAAACTCGCCGATATGATCATTATATTTGGCAGAGAGTTCAAACCCTGTGTTTTTCATGGAACCGATATTTTCCTGAGGGCCCGTAAGGCCGCCAACCTGGGCGGGAATATTCACCTGCCTTAAAATGCCGGAAGTTTTCTTATTATAGATCTCTGCTGATACACTGAGTTTATTTTGCAGCAGGTCCATATCCAATCCTAAATTATAAGTGGTGGTGGTTTCCCAATGGATATTAGGATCGCTATAGGCTGTTTGTGCCGCTCCGGAAACCAGCGCGCCCCCGAAACTATAATTATTACCGAGATTAATGGCATTTTCATAACTATATAATGGTACGGCCTGGTTACCTAACTGCCCGATAGAACCGCGCAGCTTAAAGAGATTGAACACATTTTTCCAGGGGAAGAAATTCTCCTTATCTAAACGCCAACCTACCGATACAGCCGGGAATGAACCCCAACGGTTTCCTTCCTTAAAACGAGAGGATCCGTCATAACGGAAAGTTCCGTCTAAAAGATATTTACCCTGATAATCATAACTGACACGTCCAAAATAGGATTCCAGTACGTCTTTTGTGGAATTACCGGATGTGGCATATCTTTCTGTACCAGCATCTAATGCTGTAAGAGTCCCGTCTAAATAACCTGTCATGGAAGCCGAAAAATCAATAACAGTAAAATTATCATAGCTACTGCCGACCATTAAAGAAAGGTTGTGATCCGTTCCGAACTGGTGGTCCCAATCAAATGTATTGTAGAAATGGGTATTGAGGTTATTATAGTCTGTGTTTGCCGCTCTTGGTGCAGTAGCCGGACTATTCCAGTTAATAAATGCATCTGTCTTCGGATTCCAGGTTTTGACCTGGGGTGTAAATTCTTCCAGTAAGCCGTCATATTTGTCTGCACCAAACTTGATATGATAATTAATATCAAAGGGTAGTTTATAATCCGCAAATACACTGGCTAGAAATCGTTGAACGGTCTTATGGCCATAACCGGTATAGGCAATCATCCTTGGGTTTTCCCAATTATTTCTGCCTGGCGTCCGAAGCCAGGAATTCCCATAACGTCCATCCTGTAAAGTATCCGTCAATATAGGAAGCGCGCGCATCAGGTAGCTCCAGAAGCTGGTATAAAAAGGTTGGGTGTATTGGCGGTAATAACCGTCTAAAGTCAGACCCACTTTTAATTTATCCGTTACTTGAAAACTGGTATTCAGACCTATGGAGTATTTCTTTTCATGGTTACCGGGTCCGATCATGATCCCGTCACGGTCTAAATAGCCCAGCGATAGGCGGTATTGATATTTATCGCTGCTACCCGAGACACTCACATCGTGTTTTTGTATATTACCGTTCTTCAGAGCGATATCAAACCAGTTGCTGGCTGGGTAAGTAAATGGGTCCGTTTTCATCCCGGCTTCATATTCTGCGATTTCTGCATCCGAATAATCTACCTTATCCTTTCCTTCATTAATTAAGGCCTGGTTTTTCAGTTTCATATAAGCTATAGGATCCCAAATAGCATCAGGCAGATAGGTGGCCTGTTGCAAGCCGTTGTAATAACTGTAATTAATTTTTGACGCACCATGACCCGTCTTGGTGGTGACAAGTATAACGCCGTTGGCTGCTCTTGATCCGTATATCGCAGCAGATGCGTCTTTTAGTACTGTAATGGTAGCGATATCATCCGGATTTAATTCATCCATGGAATATTCCACCCCGTCGACAAGCACCAGTGGATCATTGTCATTCAGTGTTCCAATACCCCTGATGCGGATGGTAGAACGGTCTACTCCCGGCTGACTATTACTCTGGTTCACAAACAGCCCCGGAACACCGTGCAGAGCATTACTGGCATTTGTAACAGGCTGACCTTCTTTTTCGGTCATGTCCACTGTAGAAATAGCGCCAGTCAGGTTGACTTTCTTCTGCGTGCCATAACCGATGACCACGACGTTGGCCAAGGCATTGGCATCTTCATCAAGTGTAATCGTGCCAATGGACTGTCCACCGACAACAACCGTTTTACCCAGGAAGCCGACCATCGATATTTTTATTGAATCGCCAGAGGTCGCCGCAATGCTAAAAGTGCCGTCAGCATGTGTAATATCATTTTTATTAGTGCCGACTACATGCACGGTGGCCCCTGAAAGCGGGCTCTGATCTGATGCCGATACGATCTTACCACTTGCACCTGTTTGTGCAAATATCGATCCTGCCGTCATTAAAAAGCAGGCCAGACACAGTAGCATTCTGCATGCCTGTTTAAAGGCAATGGCTATGTATAGCTTTCCTTTTTTGTTCTTGAATTCCATAATTTTCGGTTTAGTAATTGATTGAGATTGATGAATTGGGCAATAATTTTTAAATTAATTTTCCTTGGATCCTATATGTAGATTTCGATTCTCTAAATGCATTATTAGCCGGGGAGTATGATCCCTTCTGTTTGAGCCTATTATTTAATAATTTTACCTAATCAATATCTCACACCCAAAAATTGGTAAGATGGGTGCAAAAAAAGGTTTAAATCAGTGAGCAAAAGCTCCGACAGGATTATCCAATTATTAAATCTTCCTTCTCACGCTATCCTATTGATTATTTTGTATCTTTATTTGTGTTTTTTACTGGGATAAAACAATCGCTACTTTTTCTTTACAACTGCTGCTACTCCCCCCTTTAACCCTTCCGACCAGCCGGTCTCTGACATTCCTTATATCCGCTTTAGTTCTTATTTTTACATATCTGTTTTTTATAGGAATATGTTTTCACCTATAATTATTTCCAAAACCAAATCCTCAAACCATGTGCTCAACAAGCGTCATTCATATTTCCATATCTGGCGCATGAATTAATTCATTGACGTTTTTATAAGATACCCATTAGCGAGGTCGGTAAAATCAAGAATCTGCTGTTGCAGCCAATTATTATCCTGATGCAATTCATCCTTCATAATAGCGGCGACTATGGGTGTGAGTTCAATGGCCTTACGCGCATCTCTGAACAATAACCTTGTTCTTCTGGCTAGCACATCTTCTACCGTTCTGGCCATTTCTGAACGAATGGCCCAGATTACCTGAACTTGCAGGATTCCGGGGTAGCCGCCTACAGGCTGGCCGAATGCTGCATTTGTTTTAATAAGCGCTTCTAAAGCACTTCTATCATTGCCATAACCCGACAATGGATCCTCACTAAGGTCAAGTGGCGCAGCCCCGTGAATCTTCAGGTTTTGCGTAACACATTCTTTAGGAGGAAGCATCCCCTTTTTAGTAATTTTCAGTAGTGTATCCTCGGCCATTTTTCGGTAAGTGGTCCATTTACCACCGATCACCGAAACCAGCCCACTATCAGAGATGATGACTTTATGGCTTCTGGAAATTTCTTTGGTTTTATCCGTACTATCATCCGTAGCAGCTAAAGGCCTTAATCCGGCATATACACTTAATACATCCTGACGGGTAGGCTGCTTTTCCAAATACCGGCCTGCGGTTCGTAATACAAAGGCAATTTCTGTTTCCAGGGCTCGTGGTTCAAGGGAATGTTTATTCAGCGGAGTGTCCGTTGTACCCATTAGAACCTTATCAAACCAGGGAATCACAAACAATACCCGCCCGTCATCCGTTTTTGGGATCATAATCGCATCCGAGCTCCCGAGAAAGGACTTGTTCAAAACCAGGTGAATGCCCTGACTGGGGCGAATTAATGAAGCTGCCCTTGCATTATCCATTTGCAAAATATCATCTACGAAAACACCCGTGGCATTGACAATCACTTTTGTTTGAACTGTATAGGTTTTTCCTGATTCTGCGTCCAGAACACTGACCCCTGACAACCTGTTATTTTCATTTTTATGCAGTGCAGTTACTTTGAAATAATTCAGGCAGACCGCGCCCTGTTCAACAGCTGTCTGAGCCAGATTAAGTGCCAATCTGGCATCATCAAATGTGCCGTCATGATACAGTACGCCACACTTTAAGCCTTCTTTTTGTATTGTAGGTAGCCTTTTATTCAATGTCTTTTTCCGAATCAGTCTGGACTTCCCAAAACTCAGCCTGCCTGAAAGCCAGTCATAGAAGGAAAGACCGAGTACATACTTTAAACCACTACCCCATGAGTAACAGGGAATAATGATAGATTCATTTTTTGTAAGATGCGGTGCATTATGTAATAATCGTCCTCTTTCTCTAAGCGCTTCTACCACTAGTCCAATATCCCCTTGTGCTAGA